>CALAVD010000087.1 GCA_937892085.1 uncultured Prevotellaceae bacterium | reverse complement strand
CGCTGATGGGTGATGTGAACAACGACCAGGCGGTGACCAGTGCCGACGTTACCGCACTCTATAATTATCTTCTCAACGGCACCACCACCTACTATAGCACGAGCGATGTGAATGGTGACGGCTCGGTGACCAGTGCCGATGTCACATCGATTTATAATGTGCTGCTCAACGGAGGCGGCACCTCACCGGCAGTCACATCCATCAAGATGAGCGACTATGCCAGTGCCACCTCATCGGGTACGCAACTTCAGCACGTTTGGAAAAACACCGAGGACGTCATCTACATCACGCTCGACGGTGTGGAAGAGAACATGTATGTGCTGGTGCGTAGCGGCGGCAAGTGGACCCTCAAGGACATCACTGGCAGCAACAAGGCTGGTTTCAAGACCAGCGGAACAATCAAGGCCATGTGGGTGCGTGGCGCCAACTGGTCCACTGATCAAGTGGGTGACCTCAATATCCCGCAAGACTTCGCCTTAGGCTCCGGAACATACACCTGCAGCAACAAGACAGTAGTCATCAACTTAACTCTTGAACTATATGAGAGCAAAATTATCCTTAGTGGAACAAATGTTAACACATCCACTGGCATGACTTATTGTCGACACATAATGAGCCTGATGAGTATCAACAATTTCATTAACGGCACTGGTGGGGAAAACGAGTATGCCACCTCAAAACCTACTGCTAAGCTGATTAACGGTCAATATGTGATTTATGCACGTCACAACGACGTCAACAGCTCGGGTAATACCGTATTCCATGTGACGTTGCCCGATACTCGCAGCTTTAAGTACACCGCCAACTTTAAGTTTGAACCAGGGCAAGACTACACACTTATGAATCCTGGACCCGGTACGGGATGGACACGCGACTTTGTGATGGGATATTATAATACTACGGCTTATGACCCCAATTACACTTTCATAAAACTTAATGATAACGGATATACTAATCAAGTGACAGTTCCTGTGGGAACCGAATTTAATCTCGTGCCCATGGAGGGCGGACAATCGGTATATGATGGAACAGTCCAAAATCTTCAGGTTTCTAACACCACATGCGTCACTACCTATAACAGTACCTTTGCCACACCCGCCATTTGTGCCCAAGAAGTAGGAACCTCTGATGTTTATTTCAAATACACAACCCCCTATGGCGACACCTACAGTTACAACCTCAAAGTCACGGTAAATCCCTCTATATGGCTTTATGGATATGTTACAAATCAAAACTCCCAGAGAGTGCCCACCATCTACTATAACATGAAAGGCACTTCGGCACCTAAAATCAGCAACGACACTGGCAATCAAGAAGTAATGGGATTCTCTATGAGCAAGGGCCATGCCGCAGCTATCGTTAGTGGATCCAGCACTTGCAAAGTGTTCAAAAATCCTTATTCACCCTATGCCTACGGAAGCTATACCGAGAGATACGACATTGGAAACCCCGAGGAAAAATGGGTGTATATGGATCCTGATGAGAACATATATTACGGCAAGGAGTCGAGTGGTTATTATTCTGTCATGAAAAATAACTCTGCAATGCTTTCAAACTCTAATAAAGACCGCCCTTATGGCGATTTCAAAGTTGACTATACCACTGGAAAAATCGCTTGCGTGAACTGTTTTAGCAATAGTTCTGAGCTCTATATCTTGGGAATAGGTTTAGTGAAAAGCGATTATGGCTATAACAACTTGCAATGGGGACCAAATGGTACCAGCACCGGCGAAAGAGTTACCTATCGTTATAGTTATGCCTTCGGAAACGACCGCCTTATTCTTAGAGTGCACTGTCAAAAAGCCCAATATGGACAAAACGACAATGAGATGATATATACTGACAACTACTATGCCTATACCTACAACTCCCTCGGGCAGCAATTGTCATCGCCCACCTTCAATACTAATGGATTTAGTACTTCAGTGTTATATGACGGCAACACGCTATTCTATGTCTCTAATAACACAACAGGCCAGTTCACTACTACCGTGGGAAATAACGTTAGCACTGTTACTACCAACAAAAAGAATATCTTAGAAATCGGTTACAAGGACGGATATGTCTATGGCTTGCGTCGCATGAATGAGTCAGGAAAATATATTTACTACTTCTTCTTTGGCTCTCTCAGTCAAGTGCTCAACAACACTTGCACCGAGATAAACCTGGGAGAATATCCTGGCTTCACTCTTAATGGCATATTCTTTGAGACTTCTAAGAATTGATAGGTACTGCTGCACAATGTGAGATTGTGAGATTGTAGTATGTGAGCTTATTTTCTTCGATTTAGTACCCGAATAATGATTTTTTATCTAAATTTGTAGCAAGAATATAATAAGATTAAGCAGAAGAGTAAACTTCCACTATGCGGCAGTTTGTTTGCTTGTGAGCTTGTTTATTTTAAAGAAAATATGAACACACAAGAACTATATGCTTTCTATAAGCAGCATCCGGTAGTCACTACCGATAGCCGTGATTGCCCCGAGGGCAGCATCTTCATCGCGCTCAAGGGCGAGTCGTTCGACGGGAACAAGTTTGCCGTGCAGGCGCTGGAGAGGGGTAGTGCCCTTGCAGTGGTCGATGACGAGCAGGTGTATAATGATTTCACTGCCGCGCCTCTCAATGGCAAGAGTATGGTGCTGGTGCCCGACGCCTTGCAGGCGTTCAAGGACCTGGCGCGTGAGCATCGCCGCCAGTTTGCCATCCCCGTGGTGGGCATTACCGGCACCAACGGTAAGACCACAACTAAGGAGCTGGTGCGCACCGTTCTGGCACAGAAGTTCAACGTGATGGCGACCGGGGGCAACTTCAACAACGACGTGGGGGTGCCCAAGACGCTGCTGCGCCTGCGACCTGAGCATGAGATTGCCGTGGTGGAGATGGGCGCCAGTCATCCCGGCGACATCAAGACGCTTGCCGAGACTGCCGAGCCCACCTGCGGACTAATCACCAACGTGGGCAAGGCCCACTTGCTGGGCTTCGGCTCACTCGAGGGAGTGATAAAGACCAAAGGTGAGCTCTACGACAACCTCGCTAACCGCACCGGCAGCGTGATCTTCGTCAATGCCGACAATGAGCATCTCATGGGCATCCTGCCTAAGAACGTAAAGGCTGTTAAGTATTCTCAGCATCTTCAAGATGCAGCAGTGCTGGGCGAGATAGTGGCGTGCGACCCATTCTTGAGGCTGCGGTGGACGAGTGGGGGAGGCGAGTGGCACGAAGTGGCTACCCACCTCATTGGCAGCTACAACCTCGACAATGTGCTCGCCGCGGTGACCGTGGGGCTTCACTTCGGCGTTGCTCCAAGTGCCATCAACGAGGCGATAGCCGGATATGTGCCGTCTAACAACCGTTCGCAGCTCACTGAGACCGGCAGCAACCACCTTATCGTGGATGCCTACAACGCCAACCCTACCTCGATGGCGGCGGCTATCGACAACTTCTCGTTGATGCAGGTGAGCCCCAAGATGGCGATATTGGGTGATATGCGCGAGTTGGGCGAGAGCAGCTATCAGGAGCATGTGACAGTGGTTGAGAAGCTTAACCGATGCTCATTCGATGAAGTGTGGCTCGTGGGTAGTGAGTTTGCCGCTGTGGATTGCCACTTCCGCAAGTTTGCCGACGTGGAGGCCGTGAAAGCCGCTCTCGCGGCTCAGCCCGTGAACGACTGCTACATCCTCATCAAGGGTTCCAACGGCATCCGCCTATTCCAGCTACCCGAGCTACTATAAAGTCAATTTGATTTTAGGTCGTAAAAAGAAAAGCGACGCCTCATTCTTGGGGCGTCGCTGTTATAATGGTCATTCCTTTATAGCCTTACTAATCAATTATTAACCTATCTTGTGCTTATGAAAAAATTCTACCTCTAATTTTGATGTGCATCAGTCGCCCATATCTCGGTCGAAGCCACCATGTCCACCAGGACCTCCGTGTCCACGACCTGGACCAAGTCCGCGATTCGGTCCTTGTCGGCGGTCTTCGCCACGTTCTTTGCCAAAGCCTTCGCGACCTTCTTTCCACATTTCTTTTTCCTTCTCTTTCATTTCGGCATATTTCGCCTTCTGCTCCTCGGTGAGGATGGAGTTGATCTTGCCGTCGAGATCGTCACGGTCTTTCTTCTCCATCTGGCGAACTTGCTCCATGCGGGCCATCTGGGCATTGTCAAACTCGGAATAGTACTCTGTGAGCTGCTTCTTCTGCTCATCGGTGAGCTTGAGCTTCTTGTCAAGTCGTTTTACCTGGTGCTCAATGCGCTTCTCGGAGTCCGGTGTGCGGCGATCACCGCGCTGTCCCTGGTCTTGTGCCGATACTGTTGTTGTGGCAACTATTGCCGCAATTGCTAATAAAATTGTCTTTTTCATGATGATAATTATTTTATGTGTTAGTAAAAAATGTTTGCTGAAATTATGGGTCCTGGGAATGGGCTTGCCATTGACAGGACCCATGAAATTATGTGATTTTTAGATGAAGCCGGCGATGCGGAACACTACTGTGCCATTGCGGTGCATGGGGCTGTAGATGATGCCGTTGTGAACGTAGTGCTTGGCGCCGTCTCGCATCATCACGCTGTGACCCATGGGGAGTGAGGGAACGATCATGCCCACGTGTGGACGAACTACCTCATAACCGCGGTCGTTAGCGCTGTAGAACACTCCGTTGTCATAGATAAAGCTCACGCCACCAAAGTTTACCACTATTCCCGATGGACGGCTCGACAGACGCATGCCGTAGTGCATCGCTGATGGACGCATTCCAACTGGCGGCATTGGCTTAACAACTCGAGGACCATGACTTGGACCACGCATTTCAACACTTGGCCTGTTGCTCATTGCACCGCCACGTCCTACGCGTGCCATTGCCGATGGTGCTGCCAGACCTGCAGTAACCAGCAAGATTGCGATGCTTAAAATCATTTTCTTCATAATTCTTGAGTATTGTGCTGTTGCCAGCGGTTAAACATTTTCTTTGTTGCAAAGTTAAGGTGGTTTTCCTCCTTGTGCAATAGTTGTGCCCTAAATTGGTGGTCAACAACTCGAAAGTGATGGTGAACGACATTTGCAGGGAGCGTGATGCGGTTCTCGTATCGCTTTCTGGTATTTAGATGACTATGAGTGACAAAAGTTTAAGTGGGGTGGGGCAAATTGGTCGAGGTCGGTGGTCAACGACAAGAAAGTGATGGCAAACGACAATCGCAACGCATAAAAAACACCTACCTTCAACAACCGTTTTCATCTTTTTATGATATTTAGATTGAATAGTTTTACGTTTGTTTAGAGGAAAATCATTAACTTTGCAACCTCAAAATGGGCTCTTTTGTGAAAGTTAGGGAAAAGTTCATTCTATTTTTTTGCAAATAATCTCAATTTTGTAGTTGATATTGAAAAAATTAGTTGTAACTTTACCAGCTCGCAACAAATTGGCGATATTAGATGATAAAAACTAAAAAATATATACGATTATGAGTTTTAATAATGCATTAAAGAAAGTCTTGGGACTTGGTGATTTTGGGGAAGGTGTTGACGACCTTGATTACTTCGAGAAGAGGAACTACGACAACCCCTGGCGCAAGGACGATGACGAGAAGAAACAGAGAACTGCCCAAAGCAGGGATAATGCCAATGAACAGGAGACAAGTCAAGAACCTGTAGAAAAACCGGTTTATACAAGAGTGGAGCTGCCTCGTCAGCAGGTTGACATGTCGGGGCTTGCTGCAAGCCAAGATGTGGGTGTGCCTGAGAATATCCTCAAGAAGATAATGATGATTATCAACGGCAATCTGCCCACTCAAATCCTCAACAACCTCAATGTAGAGGCCGAGACTCAGGCTATTGTGGAAACGCTTAGGCCACAGTTCCGAGATTATGAGACCAACCTCCGCAAGAGCGTGCTCGATAGCGCCGCCGAGAAGTGGAACAAGGAGCGCGCCGAGATAATCGACAAACTCAAAGAGACTGACGACAAGGCATTGAATGCCTATGAGGAGATAGAAGACCTCAAAGAGAAAGTGAAAGCTACTGAGAACTCCCGCAAGACTACCCTCACTCGCTACAACGACCTGCAAATGAAGATGCAAGAGTTGATGAACGCCAAGGAAAAGGTGGAAATGGACAACCGTAGCCTCCAGAACAAGATGAAGGTGCTGCAGATGAATGAGGAGAAAAACAAGAGTGGCGACGAGGCTAAAGAAGAACTCCTGAAACTAAACGAGGAACTCACCAAGGAGAAGAACGAAGGTCTCAAGTCTAAAGAACGCATCACTCAGTTGCAAAAGCAAATCGACGAACTCAAGGCAAGTGGCAAGGCTGCTCCAGTTGCAGCTGTAGCCGACACTAAGGCTCTTGAGGAGAAGGATGCCGAAATCGACAACCTCGCAGCGCAAGTGGCATGGCTGCACAACCGCTTAGACCAGACCAGTGAAGAGCTCGATAGAGCCAACGAAGAGCTGGCTCAAGCTGAGCAACTGGTAGCCGAAATTGAAAAGTTTGAGGAAATCAAGCAACGCAAAGACGATGAAATCGCCGACCTGAAGAAAAAACTCAGTGAGGCAACAGGTAGCGGCGACAACAGCGAAGTGGAAGACCTGAAGGCGCAAATCGTGGAGCTGAAAGAGCAGCTCAAGAATGCCGGTGGCGACACAATTCTCGACGACCTCGACGACGGCATCAACTTCACCGATGACGAAGACCAAATGTCGCTGTTCAAATAAACATCGACAAATCACACATCGCACAATTTAGGAGGGCAAAGTCCCTCCTATTTTTTTCCCCTATATTATATATATAATAAGGTGTAGCGCTCACGCTGCCGTCGGTGCCGCAGCTTCGGTCGTGTCTCGGTCGCCACCATTGTCGCGCTTTCCCCGCCCGTTTCCCCGCGTTTTCCCGCGTTTTCACCGCCCGTTTTCCCGCCTTAGAGCGCGTCTTTTAGTGAAAGGATGTTAAAAAACGGCATTTTCCCTCATTTTTCCGCTGAAATATTTTGCCATGTCGTGCGTGGGCAGTAATTTTGCATCGCTTTTCGGCTCACGAGGACCCTGTCCGAGTTGAGCGGTTTTTTTGACGCCCTTCCAAAAAAGGGCTGCCGCGCCGCCGGGGAGCCACCGGGAGATCATTGACATGTTTGCGATGAGGAAATCTGACAAGCAGGTGAGAGACAAGGAAGCGAGGATTCCGCGGAGCTCCCCAACAGTCGAGATTCCGAAGTGACAGGTGAGAATAGAGAGGGCCCCACTCCGCCGCCCCGCGCGTTGCCCGCAAGGGCAGTGCGCCGTGAGCGCCGAGGCCGGTCCTCCACCAATGAGGCGTTGAAACGGGAGCGGGAAGACGAGCCGTTGCGTGCGTGTCGAGAGGTCGGGTTCTTTGCACAACAGAGAAAAACGATACAAGACAATACACAACGAAGAGTTTGATCCTGGCTCAGGATGAACGCTAGCGACAGGCTTAACACATGCAAGTCGAGGGGCAGCATGGGAGGTGGCGACACCACCCGATGGCGACCGGCGCACTGGTGAGTAACACGTATGCAACCTGCCCCCTACAGGGGAATAACCCGGAGAAATCCGGCCTAATGCCGCGTAGTCCCGCTTGGCGCATGCCATCCGGGGGAAAGACGAGTCGGTAGGGGATGGGCATGCGGCGCATTAGCTTGTTGGCGGGGCAACGGCCCACCAAGGCGACGATGCGTAGGGGTTCTGAGAGGAAGGTCCCCCACACTGGTACTGAGACACGGACCAGACTCCTACGGGAGGCAGCAGTGAG
>CALAVD010000086.1 GCA_937892085.1 uncultured Prevotellaceae bacterium | reverse complement strand
GTTGGTGTAGTGCGCCGCAAGCGCGGCGTTCGTCAACGATGAACTACGAACTAAAAACCATAAATTATAAACTCATTTATGCATTACGCGATAATAGCAGCAGGCGAAGGCTCGCGATTAGCACAAGAGGGTGTGGAGAAGCCCAAACCGCTCGTTGAGCTCAACGGCGAACCCATGATAATGCGGCTCATAAACATCTTCATGCGTTGCAATGCCGAGAGCATCTCGGTTATCATCAACGACTTCATGCCCGAGGTGCGGCAGTTCCTCGACAAGGTGAAGCTTGATGTGCCTCTCAACGTGATAGTGAAATCCACACCAAGCTCCATGCACAGCTTCTGGGAGCTGAGCAAGGTGATGAAACCTGGCAAGTTCTGCCTCACCACCGTCGATACCATCTTTCGTGAAGAGGACTTCGCCAAGTACATCGCAGCCTTCGAAGCCGACATCCGCCACGACGGGATGTGGGCCGTAACGCCATTCATCGAAGACGAGAAACCGCTCTACGTTGACGTAAACCGCTGCATGAACATCAAGGCCTTCTGCGACGAAGCCTTCGACGGCGCCAAATATGTGTCGGGGGGAGTGTATGCTATGACCGACAAGGCGTTTCCCATCCTCAACGAGTGCATTGAGAATGGCATCTCGCGCATGCGCAACTTCCAGCGCGCACTCATCGCTGCCGGCATGAAGCTAAAAGCCTACAGCATTGACAAAATCATCGACGTGGATCATGCCAGCGACATAGCCGTGGCACAAGCGTTCATTAACTCACAACTGATAACTCAAAACTCATAAACTATGGCCGATATCAACATTGCAGGGGTCATGAGGGCAGGGGCCTACTCCCCAAATCACATTGGCAACGACACAGCAATATTCAACGCCGTCGCCGAGCAGCTGCGAAAGCGTGGGTGCATCGTCAACACCTACAGCGAGGAGCAGTTCAACAACAGCGACATCAAGGAGGATATCATCGTGAACATGTGCCGTGAGCACAACTCTATCCTCAAGCTGCAAGAGATGGAAAACAAAGGAAAACTGGTCATCAACTCGGGCTTCGGCATTGAGAACTGCACACGCGAGCGCATGACACGCATCTTGTTGGGCAACGGCATCCCCTATCCCGACAGCCTCATCGTCAACACCGACGAGGTGGTGAAAGACCGCCTTAAGAAGAGCGGGTTCCAGAGCTGCTGGATAAAGCGCGGCGACTTCCATGCCATGCACAAGGAGGATGTGTCCTATGTGCGGCACAGCGAGGAGGCACAAGAGGTGCTGCAAGAGTACTTCCTGCGTGGCATCAAGCGGGCGGTAATTAACGTGCACCTCGTGGGAGACCTCATCAAGTTCTACGGCGTGCGTGGCACCAACTATTTCTTCTGGTTCTACCCCTTCGACGAGGGACACAGCAAGTATGGCCACGAAGCCATCAACGGCAAGTCGCAGGGACTGAAGTTCGACTTAAAGCACCTGAAAAACATCTGTAACCATGCTGCCGATGAGTTGAACATCGAGATATATGGCGGCGACTGCATAGTGGGTGCCGAGGGCGACGTGAAAATCATCGACTTCAACGACTGGCCCAGCTTCGCCCCATGCCGCAACGATGCTGCCCCACACATCGCAAAGCGCATCATCAACATCATCAAAGAAAGATGAGAAACCAACATTTTCCTCATTTTTTTCTTTTTATTCCTTTATCTCCTTTAATTCATTTAACTCATTTCATTCTTTTAAACAATGAACTTCAAAGAATTAAAACAGCAATATAACGCGTCACTCAAGTCGATGGACACCGAGGAGCACATCGACTTGTGGTTCTACAGGCCTTTAGGCTTTGCTTGGGCGGTGCTCTTCGCCAAACTTGGAATAAAACCTAACGCCGTCACCATAGCCTCAATCTTCTTGGGAGTGGCAGGTGGCATACTGCTCTACTTCGGAGCATCACCACTAATATGGCTCAACTATTTAGGAATTTTCCTCATCATCTGGGCCAACACCTACGACAGCGCCGACGGACAGCTGGCACGCCTCACTAAGCAATACTCACAGATTGGGCGCATCCTCGACGGCGTGAGTGGCGACTTCTGGGCATTTGCCATCTATTTCGCACTCGTCTTCCGCGAGCTGCACTATGGCGACGCAGCGCTCGGCGACTTCTTCAGCCACCACAACTGGATAATATGGACACTGGCTATCACCGCCGGCGTGAGTCACGCCATGCAGTGTGCCATGGCCGACTACTACCGCCAGTTCCACCTCTACTTCCTCAAGGGAGAAGGCGGCAGCGAACTCGACAGCACCGAGAAACTCGACGAGCAAGTGAAGCAGTCGTCGGGATTCAAGCGCATCACCATGTTCTTCTACCGCAACTACACCGCCAACCAAGAGCGCCTCACTCCAGCCATGCAGCGCTTGCGCCGTGAGCTCAAGAAGCACTTTGGTGACGACATGGCACCACAGCACTTCCGCGACGACTTCCGCAAGCTAAGCCTGCCGCTGATGAAGTACACCAACATCCTCACCTTCAACACCCGCACCATTGCCATGTTCATCTCGGTGATAATCAGAATCCCATGGTTGTATTTTGTCTTCGAGATAGTAGTGCTTAACTCGTTGCTCATCTACATGATTATGCGCCATGAGAGTTTCTGCAAGAAACTCACAAAAGATCTACAAGCAGGAAAATACGACAGCAAGCAATAAGCTGCAAGAAATAGAAAGAGCACAAGAAAGCAAGAATCCTGGGGACAGTTGATGTATTGCGCCGCACCGACGGCGTTCACCAACCATAACTCTGAAACTATGAACTTAAAACCTATTAAAGGCATCATCTTCGACTATGGCGGCACTATCGACAGCCGCGGCGTGCATTGGAGCGAGGTGATTTGGGACGGATACCAAGCGGCGCAGGTGCCAGTCACCAAAGAGCAGTTCCGTGACAGCTATGTGGTGGCGGAGAGAGAGCTCGCACGAGTGCGCCACATTCTACCAAACGACAACTTCCACGACCTGTTGCTCAAGAAGATGCGCATCGAGATGCAAGACCTCGTCGAGAAAGGTCATCTACATTGCGACGACATCGAACCACCGGCACAACAGATAGCGAAATACTGCTACGATGCCGCGCGCTCCAGCATCGAGGAGGCACGACCCACCCTCGAGCTGCTAAGCCGCCACTTCCCCATGATGCTCGTGAGCAACTTCTACGGCAACGTCGATAGCGTGCTGCGCGACTTCGACCTGCGCAAGTATTTTAAAGGTGTCATCGAGAGCGCCGTGGTGGGAGTGCGCAAGCCCAATCCCGTAATCTTCAAGCTCGGCGTTGACGTCCTCGAGCTGCCGCCCATACAAGTGCTCGTAGTGGGCGACAGCCTCAAGAAAGACATCATCCCAGCCGAGTCGATAGGCTGCCAGGTGCTGTGGCTAAAAGGCAAAGGCTGGACGCCCGACGAAGATGCACAAACCCACCCTTGCACCATCAAAGCTCTTGCCGAAGTCATTACAGCTATTAAAATCTAAGGCTTATCCTTAAATAATCCTATGCGCCAGTTGCAAAAGGAATGAAACCACTAAAGCAGCTGGCACATAGCGCGTTACTGTTCTCAGCCCTGTCGCAGGAAGCACCACCTCATGCCTACAAAAAAATACTCTTTCGCTAAATCGCCAACTCTTGTGTTTAAACCTTTTCTTTTGTCACACGTCTAAGATGCATTGCAATACACAATAAAAAAGAGTAACACTATTCAATCGCCTGACGAGACACTTACCCACCAATTAGCGCAGGTCGAGTGAAATACCAAATCAACGTTTTTGATTTCTATTTCATCACACGCAGCCTAATTTATCTGAAATGGGTCCTAAAATCAGCTTTTTTGCTGCAAATGTTTTGAGGTAGCATTTTGTTTCATTAACTAAAAACCATTATTAATCTATTAAATTTAATCTTATTTCACCAAAACCCAGCATCGTTGTGCATATTTAACGATTAAAGTTTCTTAAAACGTTTTGCGGTAAGGAAAAAGGTAGTACCTTTACACCGCTTTTTTGCTAAAAGCGCAAAAAACGAGAATAATAACTAACAGAAAGATAACATTAATTTATTTACTTATGAGTAATCCAAACGTTAAACCCGCTACCGGCAAATTAGGTATCATGGTAGTAGGTCTGGGTGCTGTTAGCACCACATTTATCACTGGTGTCATGATGACACGCAAGAAACTTGCCAAACCTGTTGGCTCAATGACACAATACGACAAAATCCGCGTTGGCCGCGGCGAGAACAAGAAATATCTCCACTACAAAGACATCGTGCCACTGGCAAAACTCGAGGACATTGAGTTCGCCGCTTGGGACGTTTACCCCGCTAATGCTTATGAGAGCGCCATCAACGCCGAGGTGCTCAAAGAGAAAGACATCGAGCCTGTAAAAGACGAGCTTATCAAAATCAAGCCTCTGAAAGCCGCTTTCGACAAGAACTACGCTAAGCGTCTTGACGGCGACAACGTGAAGCAGTGCAAAGACCGCTGGGACATGATGGAGCAGGTGCGTGAAGACATCCGCAACTTCAAGAAAGAGACCGGCGTTGACCGCGTTGTTGTGCTCTGGGCTGCCTCTACCGAAATATACGTGGAGCCCGACAAGAACGTACACTATAAACTCGACCAACTCGAGGCTGCCATGAAGGCCAACGATGTTAAACACATCTCGCCATCGATGTGCTATGCCTACGCTGCTCTCAAGGAGGACTGCCCATTCATCATGGGAGCGCCTAACACCACCGTTGACATCCCCGCAATGTGGCAACTGAGCGAGGAGACCAAGGTGCCCATCGCTGGCAAGGACTTCAAGACCGGACAAACTCTCGTCAAGAGTGGTTTCGCTCCTATCATCGGCGCCCGAATGCTCGGCATGAGCGGCTGGTTCTCAACCAACATCTTAGGTAACCGCGACGGCCTCGTGCTCGACGAGCCCGCCAACTTCCGCACCAAAGAGGTGAGCAAGCTCTCTACTCTTGAGTCGATTCTCGTTGCCGAAGAGCAGCCCGACCTCTACAGCGACATCTTCCACAAAGTGCGCATCAACTACTATCCTCCTCGCAACGACAACAAGGAGGGATGGGACAACATCGACATCTTCGGGTGGATGGGCTACCCCATGCAAATCAAGATCAACTTCTTGTGCCGCGACTCTATCCTTGCAGCACCTCTGTGCCTTGACCTGTGCTTGCTCATGGACCTCGCTCATCGCGCCGGACGATACGGCACTCAGCGCTTCCTGAGCTTCTTCCTCAAGAGCCCCATGCACGATTACACCGTTGACGAAGTCCCCGTTAACCACCTCTTCCAGCAGCACACAATGCTCAAGAACGCTATCCGCGAGATGGGTGGCTATGAGGCCGACGAGGAAATCGATTAATCCCAAACAGGGATAGTCAATGTCAGGAGAGAAACTAACTTCCTAAATATTTTTAACTCCTTTCCACAAGTGAGCCTCCCACTTTGACGTGAGAGGCTCACTTTTCAAAATCACACCCATCACTCACAATGCAATTCACCGACCAAGAGAAAATAGCGATTCTGAGTCTGCTCATAGAAATGGCGAATGCCGACAGACAGATTGCCTACGAGGAGATGATTACCATCAACCTCATTTGCCAAAAGATGGAAATCGACCATTCCTCGTTTGTCGTGGCCTACGACCTCAAATGCGAGCACGCCATCGAAGTACTCAAAAATATGGACGACGACAAAAAGCTGCATTTGGCAAAGATGATGGTTGAGATTATTGACAGCGACAACAACGTTGACGACTCCGAGATCGCACTCCTCAACCACGCCTGCCACAAAATAGGTATCGACACCCTGCTCTAAAGGGCACGAGGGAGGCAGAACGGGAATGTGGTTAGTGAAAAGAAGCGACTCACAACTCACAAACTTAAAAACAACAAAAAAATCTCAACTCAACCACGATGAAAATAACTCGAAAAACACTGAGCATAGCTCTAACAACCACATTCATAGCAGCAGCAACGGCACTTGCAGCTACCAGCTGCAACCGAATGATGACCTATGAGGATGGAATGTTCGACTACAACGAAATCTACGAGGACGACTCCACCAACGACACGTTCCAAATCAACAGCGAAATCGACAACGATGACACCGAACGTTACTAACAACGTAACTATTCAGCGATTTTTGTTTTTAATCGCATAATTATTAAAGGTGGGCAAAGAGGTACAAATTCAACAAAAAATTATTCTTATAGTAATCTTTTCTTGTTGTTGTCAGGTTTTGAATAAAATGCTCACGCTCGGCAATGTTCAAGCAAGCTTGACGCCACTCTTAATCGCATTTTTGTTGTTTTTGTTTGAGAAAAGTGACATCGCTCACAGCAGATACCTAACAATCAATTTGTGTGAAAAAGTTTTTAACAACGACGTACCAAAACGCATTTTTTATCGTTATCATATATGTAAAAACATATTGAGTTTAAAAGAGTTTTATGAAGATAACATTCTTAGTACCTCCAGTCCTTGATGGCAACCGCCCGGCAGAGCGCTCGGCAGGATGCACAAGGGTAGTGTACTTTGCTCCTAACATATATGAACTCACGGTAATAGGTGTTGTCGAGAACGAGAAACTGGGAGAGGTGGATTATCGAGACTTCGTCTTCCACAAGAAAAATGAGCAGGACTACAGAGAGTTCCTAAGCAAAGACAACAGCGACATATACTGCATCTGGACGGTAAACCTCTCCATTGAGAGCGACCTCAAAGCCATCGAAATCCTGCAACGCTATCGTCCCGAGGCACGCATCATCCTCATGGGACCTGGACCGTCTTACTTTATCGACAAATGCCTCGTTAATGACCGCATCATTATCGTCAGAGGCGAACCCGAAGCAACTATAGTAGAACTCTTGCATGCCATCGACGAGGGCAAGTCGTTCTATAACATTTTGGGCATCTCATGGATAAGCATGGGGCGAATCGTGAACAACGGCTTCCGCCCACTAATCAAAGACCTCGACTCGCTGCCACTGCCGGCACGACACTTTATTGCCGACCGGCGCTACTATAACCCCAAAATCAAGCACAAAGGCTACACCACAGCCTTCACCTCGCGCAACTGCCCATATCACTGCATCTACTGTGTGCCCAGCTCGCTCACT
>CALAVD010000085.1 GCA_937892085.1 uncultured Prevotellaceae bacterium | reverse complement strand
AGCCGATGCAATCAGAGAAGGCAATGTCACCAATCGAAGTCACCGAGTTGCCGATGGTCACCGAGGTCAAGCCACTGCAACCATAGAAGGCACTGCTGCCAATCGAAGTCACCGAGTAAGTTTTATCACTATAAGTCACTGTTGAGGGGATTGTGAGGTCACCATTCAGATTTGAGTATCGTGGATATGATGAATTTTGATAAGTGACCGTCACGCTTGTCCCATCACTGTTTTTGTTGTAGCAGAGTCCATCGACCATAAAGTCGTAGGCACTGGCAGAAAAGATAGCTGTCAGTATTGCCAGCAAGAGAAATAATGTTTTTTTCATACGTATAAAATGTTTAGTAGTTAGTGAAATCTCTTATTTTTTCCTTTTTTAGTCTCCCGAATTGAGGTAATATTCGTTAATGGTTGGTGTAAAAAGAAAGCGTGGAGACTTGTCTGGTTTATTATCACTAAGGCATCGCCAAACGCCCACGCAGAAATAAACAGTCATCCCCCACGCGATGCCATATACTGTTCCCGCCAATGGGGATGATGTATTGGCACACGGAAGGCGTCTTCAACTGCTTTATCTCTCTGCTAAATATTTTGGCGATTTTTAGTGATAATATAACGCAAAAACGCTTTCAAATATGTCTTCGGGTGAGAGTTTGACTCCACAAGTTCACCCGAATTGTTGCAAAATTACACATTTATATAATTTTACGCAAGAAAAAACAACAAAAACAACCCATAGTCGCCAGATTTGTAGAGCCAACAAGCAAATGCATATTTTTTACAAAGTTAAAAAAAATGGCTGCTATTAACTAAAAAGTGAATTTTTTTTAGTAACTTTGCATGATTTTTCAAGAAACAATCAATTCAATAAGATATGTTATTAGAGAAAATAGAGAATTTAAAGGCGCAAATCTCTGATCTGAAAGCTGATAGCAGTGATGCCTTAGAGGCTATGCGCATCAAATATCTAAGTAAGAAAGGCGAGATTACCGCCCTCTTCAATGAGTTCCGCAACGTGCCAAATGATCAGAAAAAAGAGTTTGGTCAACGACTCAACGAACTTAAAGCTCTTGCTACTGAGAAGATAAACTCTCTCAAGGAAGAGTATCAGAGCAAAGAGGATGTTGCCAACAAAATTGACATTACTCGCCCAGCATTCCCTGAGGAGATTGGCACACGTCACCCTATCTCGATGGTGCGTAAGGAGATTATCGACATATTTTCACGACTGGGTTTCACGCTTGCCGATGGACCTGAAGTGGAGGACGATATGCATGTGTTTACCTCGCTGAATTTCGCTGCCGACCATCCCGCCCGAGACATGCAGGACACGTTCTTCATCAACGAGGACAAGAATGGCGACGTGACTCGCAACATTGTGCTGCGCAGCCACACCAGTTCGGTACAGTCGCGTGTGATGAAGACAACCCAACCTCCCATCCGCATCATCTGCCCGGGACGTGTATATCGTAACGAGGCTATCACAGCTCGCGCTCACTGCTTCTTCCATCAGATTGAGGGGCTTTATATCGACAAAAATGTATCGTTTGCCGACCTCAAGCAAGTACTTCTCTATTTTGCCAAAGAACTGTTTGGTCCCGACACCAAGATTCGTCTGCGTCCCAGCTACTTCCCATTCACCGAGCCAAGCGCCGAGATGGATGTCTCGTGCATGCTCTGCGGCGGCGAGGGGTGCGGCTTCTGCAAGCACACCGGTTGGGTGGAGATTCTTGGCTGTGGCATGGTAGATCCTAACGTGCTTGAACTTTGCGGCATTGACAGCAAGGTTTACACTGGCTACGCCTTTGGCGTGGGCGTGGAGCGCATCACCAACCTCAAATATATGGTTAAGGACCTGCGCATGTTCAGCGAGAACGACGTGCGATTCCTGCGTGAGTTTGAGCACACTCATTGATAATAGCTGATAATTATTTTAACGAGGGGGAGTTGCGAAACAGCTCCCCTTTTATCTAAAGACCGATGACTATTAAAGAGCGATATGATGCAATAATTAGCCACTTCAGGCTGGCTAACCCAAATCCCACCACCGAGCTCCATTTCAGAAATCCGTTTGAGACCCTGGTGGCGGTCATTCTGTCGGCACAATGCACCGATAAACGGGTGAACATGGTAACGCCGGCACTCTTTGACGCCTACCCCACCCCGCAGGTTATGGCATCGGCAACTACCGACGACTTGCTGCGATATATCGGCAGCGTTTCCTATCCTAACAGCAAGGCGCGTCATTTGCAGGCGATGTCAGCAATGCTCATCGATGATTTTAATGGACAAGTGCCAAGCACAATGGAGGAACTGACACGACTGCCTGGCGTGGGTCGAAAAACCGCAAATGTAATTATGGGCGTGGTGTTCCACAAAGCTGCCATTGCCGTTGACACACATGTGTTTAGAGTGGCTAACCGCACGGGGCTCGCCAATGGCAAGACACCACTTGAAGTGGAAAAAGCTCTCACGCGACACATCGCCGAGGAAGACCGCTACAACGCTCACCACTGGCTGCTGTTGCACGGACGCTATGTGTGCAAAGCATTGAAACCCGACTGCCTGAATTGTAGTATCACTCAATATTGCAAGTTTTACAACAAAAGATGAACACTAACAAAGACAACATACTTGAGCATCTTGCTCACCCTATCTTCCAGCTTGTGGGCGAGGTAGCCGACGAGATGCAACGCGAGTGCTACGTTGTGGGTGGATATGTGCGCGACATCTTCCTTGAGCGCAACTCCAAGGACATCGACTTTGTGACAGTGGGCAGCGGCATCGAGGTTGCCAAAGCCGTTGCAAGCAAGATAGGCCGCAAAAAGTCGCATCTGTCGGTATTCAAGACCTATGGCACAGCGCAGGTCAAGGCGATGGGCATGGAACTTGAGTTTGTGGGAGCGCGTCGCGAGTCCTACAACCGCAACAGCCGTAATCCTATCGTGGAAGACGGCACTCTCGATGATGACCAGCGTCGCCGCGATTTCACCATCAACGCGATGGCGATTTCGGTGAATAGCGTTAATTGGGGCAAATTGCTTGACCCATTCGACGGAATTGGCGACATGGAGCGCAAGCTCATTCGCACCCCGCTAAATCCCGACATCACCTTCAGCGACGACCCTTTGCGCATGATGCGTGCAGTGAGGTTTGCCACCCAGTTGGGCTTTGAAATTGAGCAAGCAACATTTGCCGCCATCAAGCGCAATGCTAACCGCATCAAGATTATCACTCGTGAGCGCATTGCCGACGAACTGATGAAAATCATGCGCTCGCCACAACCGTCTCGCGGTTTCTTCCTGCTCGACAAGAGTGGGCTGCTGCCGCTCATCTGCCCCGAACTCTCCAATCTCAAGGGCATCGACACCGTGAACGGTCGTGGACACAAAGACAACTTCCTGCACACTATGCAGGTGCTCGACAATGTGGCAGCTCAGAGCGACAACGAGTGGCTGCGGTGGGCTGCACTATTCCACGACATTGGCAAGCCAGCCACTAAGCACTGGGACGAGAAGCAGGGATGGACTTTCCACAACCACAACTTTATCGGGGAGAAAATGATTCCGCGCATCTTTGCTAAGATGCGGCTGCCTCTTAACGAGCACATGAAATATGTCAAGAAGCTCGTGGGGCTGCACATGCGGCCCATCGCCCTCGTCGAGGAGGAAGTTACCGACTCGGCAGTGCGCCGCATGATCTTTGAGGCGGGCGACGACATTGACGACCTAATGACACTGTGCCGTGCCGACATCACCAGCAAAAACCAGGAGAAGGTGAAACGCTTCCGCGAAAACTATGAACTTGTCAAACAGAAAATAATCGATATTGAGGAGAAAGACCGTATTCTTAATTTCCAGCCACCAGTTGACGGACAAGAGATTATGGACACTTTCGGACTCACACCTTCACGACCAGTGGGAATTATTAAGGATGCTATTAAAGATGCCATCCTCGACGGTGTCATAAGGAACGACTATGCCGAGGCTTATCGGTTCATGATGAACAAGGCACAAGAGTTAGGTATCAAGTCGATGAATGAAGGTAAACTGTGTGTCGTCGTCGGGGAGTTCCCTGTGGGCAAACTCACGATAGCAGCTTCGACAACAGGCATCGCAGTGATAGAATTTGGCGAAGTCGATTTATCAGCCGTTGCGAGGAAGATGTCACTAAAACTTGAACACACATCTACTCCACTACACGACAACTGCGTCAAGCAGCTCAACGAGTACTTTGCCGGTCAGCGACACGAGTTCTCGCTGCCCCTGCATCTCATAGGAACTGACTTCCAGAAGAAAGCCTGGGAAACGCTCTTGACGATACCCTACGGCACAACTATCTCCTACAAAGAGGAAGCACAACGCATGGGTAACGAAAAAGCAATGCGCGCAGTAGCACAAGCCAACGGTGCCAACCTTATCCCCATCATCATCCCCTGCCACCGAGTAATCAACAGCGACGGCTCCATTGGAGGATACTCTTGTGGAGAAGATAAAAAACTATTCCTGCTCAACCTCGAGAAAACAGTGTGTCAAATGACCACAAACGATTAAAAACGATTGTTTTTTTATATCATACAATTGCAAACAATAAAAAACAATTATTTATATTACACACAATTATTACACACAATTATTACACACAATAATAAGATAGTCAGCTTTGTATCGCTTAATCGCATTTTTGTTGTCTTTGTTTGATTAAAAAAAACAGGCGAAGACGCGAGGCAGTTAAGGGTTGCCCTGCCCCCCTACAGCTAAGAGTGAGCAACGGGGCGACTAAAACATTTTTGCCACTTGGTCGAGGGTGAGGATGCCAGCTATGCTCTTTCCGGTGGGGGTGTATTTTGTGTTTTTCAGTTTATGCCAGTCGTTAATGAGGGTTTTCATCTCTTGTTCGTTTAGCTGGCGGTTATAAGGTATTGCTCCCCTGGAAGCTATGGTAAGGGCTATTCTCTCAAAGATCTTGTCTTTAACGCTCACGCCGCTCACCGAGTTTATCACTTCGTTGAGCAGTTCAATGATGTCAACATTGTCGAGCCCAGGCGGCACTGAATTGATAGACCAGTCGCCACCGCTAAGCTTCGCTAAGCCGAAACCCGCCTTTTCCAGTTCAGGCTCTATTTCCTCAAACACCGCATTCTGCGCCACCGTGAGGTGAACAATCTCGGGGAACAGCACTCGCTGCGACACCACATTCATGCCATCAATCTGCTGCATCAGTCTCTCATAGAGCACCGCTAAATGTGCTCTGTGCTGGTCAAGTATTATCACGCCTTCTTGTGCAATGGTGAGGATGTAGCGATTGCCAAGCTGCATCACGCCCTGTATCTCATCGTCAACATCTACAACAGGACGTTCAAGGGCAGTAGAGGCGGGCAACGCAGTGATGTCATCAAGTGCGTCAAGTCCCTCTTGCTTCGACTTCTCGAAGTTCTTGTAAAGCTCTTCCCAGTTTGGCAAACTATCGTTGCGCGAGGGTGGTAGTGAGTAAGCCCCACTCCCACTATGTGAACCAGATTGTTGCTTGAATGGGTTATAGCTCTTATCAACAGCAATATCAGGCACCTTCGAGGGATGTGGAATGGTGAAAGAAGGGATATCGGGAGCATCCTCCTTGTCAAAGTCAATTGAAGGTACCACGCTGAAACGCCCTAAGGTCTCTTTCACCGCAGCCGAGATAATCTGCCATATTGGCAACTCGTTCTCAAATTTAATCTCTGTCTTGGTGGGGTGAATGTTCACGTCAATCGTCTCAGGGTCAACATCCAGGACCAAGAAATATTTTGGTTGCGATTCATCGGGAATCAGTTCGTCATAGCATGAGAGCACAGCCTTGTGAAAATAAGGATGACGCATAAAACGACCGTTGACAAAGAAATACTGCATCGTGTTGCGCTTGCGGGCGCTCTCGGGCTTGCCGATGAACCCTGAAATTTTCACCAATGAGGTGTCCACATTTAGTGGGATAAGTTGCTGGTCGATGTTATGTCCAAAGAGAGCGATGATGCGCTGCTTCAATGTGCCGGCATTTAGCTTGTAGAGCATATTGCCGTTGTGGGAGACAGTGAAATCAATACCATAATTGACAAGAGCGAGTTTCTCAAATTCCTTGATGATATTGCTCAGTTCCACTTGATTGCTTTTCAAGAACTTGCGTCGAGCTGGCACATTGAAAAACAAATCTTTTATCATGAAATTGCAGCCTACTGGGCACACATCAGGCTCCTGCGACTCACATTGCGAAGCATTGATGAGCAACTTAGTTCCAAGTTGTGCGCCACGAGCACAGGTGCGAAGTTCGATGTGAGAAATGGCTGCTATCGATGCCAGCGCCTCTCCACGGAACCCCATCGTATGAAGAGAAAATAAATCATCGGCCTGACGAATCTTCGACGTGCTGTGACGCTCAAACGCCAGTCGTGCATCGGTGTCGCTCATACCCACACCGTTGTCAATCACCTGTATTAACGTGCGACCCGCATCTTTGAGAATTATCTGAATATTGGTTGCCTTAGCGTCAACGGCATTCTCCACCAGCTCCTTGATTACCGAAGCGGGGCGTTGAATGACCTCACCAGCAGCAATCTGGTTGGCTACCGAGTCGGGCAACAGTTTTATCACATCACTCATAATTACTCCTCACTTCTATTCTCTCGTCATCAACGATTCATTACCGTTCTACGAGTTGTCACTGCCTCGCCAAAAATTTGACGCATCTCATCACTCACTACCATCACATCATAGGGCCCTTTGGGACGTATAGAGTCGTACCAACGGAACTTCTCAAGGCGCAAGTCTGAACGTTTGGCAAGGAACAACGGTATGACTTTTCCAGAAACGTCGGGCCACATCTTTATTTTCTCAACCTCTTGCTTGGGCTTCATGTTTATAGTCAAGTAAGCGCTATTGGCATTTACCAGTTTGTTGTAAGTAGAGTCGTTCTCCATAGGATAGAACAGTGCCTCCACATCACCATTCACGTCGAGCTGACGCAGCTCCTGGTTTTCAAAAAAAGCCTTCATCGAGCGACCGCTCAACTGGTTGTAGTATTCTTCTCCCAGATGCTCTATTAGCATTCCTGGTTTTGGCAAGGTAGCCCAATCCACAACCGAATCTTGCACGTGCACATTTATCTCCTCACCGCTAATCTGGCGACCCTCGCTCCACACCACAGCATGGCGATAGAGATTGAGAATGGAATCTTGCTCACTCACTGCTGCCGAGTCGCACACACCCTGCAAGTCTTTGCGGTAAAATCTCACATATTTGTTGGCAATAAGCACTCTTTTATCGTCATCAACGGTGATGGTGCGCAGGGTGTCGGCATGAATATATATCGTGTCTTTTTGTGAGAATTCGCGAGCCAAGGCATTCTCGGTCACATACGACTCTCTTGTCTTCTCATTATGGTAGCCCACTTCTCCCTGAAGAATCACCTTGTTCTTATCGTCGGTGATAACGACATGCCCACGAGCTTTACCCACGCCATTTTTACGGTCATAGTCCACCACGTCGCCTTTGAGAGTGCGCTGGGCTTTCTCGTCGGTGAGTACCACATTTCCCTGAGCCTGTCCCGAATCGTTCTTACGGTCATAATAGACCACGTCTCCCACAATCGTTTGCCCGTCTTTGGCTTTAATGGTCGAGCGATTGTAGAGAGTGCCTTCTTCATTCGACAGGTTGTACCATCCGCTTGATGTGTTGATGGTGTGTCCATCGGCAAGCGAAATAATCTTGGTCTCATCCTCAATGGTGGCGATATGGGTTCGCATGTCATAGTCAAGGATATCGGTAAAAAGTTCCATCTTGTTGTTTTTCAAGTGAACTTTCGACGTGAACTGCACCTTTTTTGTGTCATGCTCATAGCGCGCCACATTCGACGTGATGCGAGTGCCCGAATTATCTATCACAGTACCACCGCTAAAGTAGCGAGCCACATTGTTAAACATATCATAGTCGAGGCTATCGGTAGTAACCGTCATTGATCTGTTGACAACCCTCACATTGCGGCGCAGTTTTGCGACCTCCACATCGCCAAAGTAGTGCATACGGTCACAATACACGGTCATTGTGTCGGCCTGATTCATAACCACATGACCAAAGGCGTCTAATGAGCTTGACGCTTCATAGAAATAGGCACTGTCGCACCTGAGCGTCATGTCGCCACGGCGGAATCGCACATTGCCACGCAGCACACGATATTCAGTGCTTCGGTGCTCGTCGGCAACAAGGGCGTCGGCGTTCTCGAGAAACACCTTACCTGGGTCGTAGCGATTGGCATCGGGGATAATTGGCGTGATGCGACGCAGGTGAGGCGTTGTGGCGCCATTACGGGCGGCAACCGCCTGAGCTGCTGCATGATGCCCTTGCACTGCACACATAACACATATCAACACCAATATCGCACGGGTCAAGAGAGGTGATTCCCCGACCCACTGCGACACGCTATTTGCTGATATGCGCATATTAATGATGATATTCGTGCTATTAGTGATTATTCCTTGCTGATGTTGAGCCAGTTGTATTGGAACTCACAATTTCGCCAACCCTCTTCGATATAAACGTAGGTTGTCTTTTGCTTCTCCTCAACCCACTTTTCTATGATTTCTTGACGCTTATGATTTTCATACAACTCTTTCATTACCTGATAATCGTCGGCAAAGTCGGCACGATGTGCATCTACACGTTTTGAGAGTTTCACGATGGCCACCTGCTGACGGTTAGTCTTAGGATTCATCATCACAAAAGGCTTAGAAATCTCGCCCACTTGCATAGTAGCAACCACTTTTCCAACTTCTGAGGGGAGGTCGGACATCTCAAACATATTGCTGTGTTCCCGCTCATTGAGCATCACACCATTATTATTTTTAGAATCTTTGTCCTGAGAGATATAAAGAGCTGCAGTTTCAAAGGTCATATCATTCTTTTGAGCGATGATGTCGGTGCGCAGCGAGTCGAGCTTCACTTGAGCCTCATCAATGTCCTTTTGTGCAACTTTAGGACGCAGCAAAATGTGACGGGTATTCACACGATCACCACGTTTCTCAATAAGCTGAATGATGTGGAAGCCAGCCTCTGTCTCCACGATTTTCGACACGCGCTTTGTGTCGTTAAGATTGAAAGCGGCGGCGGCATATTCTGGCAACAACTCGGCACGACCTCTGAAACCCACTTCACCGCCGTAGGTTGATGAGCCATCCTCGCTGTAGAGAATCGCCAGCGTCGAGAAGTCTTTCTCACCATTGTTCACCTGCTGGGTATATTCACGCAAGCGTGCCTTCACGTCGTCAATCTCCTGCTGAGGAATCACGGGATTGATAGTGATGATTTTCACCTCTACCTGCTGTGGTATCATTGGCAGCGAGTCCTTCGGAAAACTGTTATAAAACTTTCTCACATCCGATGGAGTCGCCTTGATATTTTTTGTCAAGTTGCGCTGCACCTCCTGCACTGTATACTGATCTCTTGTCACATCCATCAACTGCTCTCTAAGCTCAGGCAACGGTTTACGGAAGTACTCCTCTACTTTCTCACGCGAGCCCAAATTAGCTATGAGATAATTAATTCGTGACTCCACACTTTGTGCTATGGTGGAGTTAGAGACCTCTACAGTATCGATCTTTGCCTGATGCAAGAACAGCTTCTCAATCGCCATTCTCTCAGGGATGACACAATAAGGGTTGCCATCAATAGGAATGCGCTCATACAGAGCTTGCTGATACTGTTCCTCGATATCTGATTTGAAAATTGGCTCATCGCCAACTACCCACGCCACCTCCTCGGCGACATTGTTTTGTGCACTCATGCAAAATGCCACTATCGACATTAGGCACAATAGCAATCTTCTGATTTTCATATATTTCTTTTTTATATATTATCTAATATTGCCAATTAATCTGCAAATTTCTTGATTTTTTGTGATTTCTCAAAATGAATGACCTTTAATTATGCTTAATAATATTGTATATCTACAAAAAAAGCCTTGTTGCGTGCACAACAAGGCTCTATAAATAGAGAGAAAAAATTGTTGTTAATTATATTTCTTCTTGAGTTGTTTCAGAACTTTGTTGTTTTTCTCCACTTTATAGCGGCTGCGCAGTCCTTGCATCCATTCTTCCTCAAGAACGTCTTGATAGTCCGATACTACAAGACCTTTCACGTCGCTCAACTCCTCGGGTTGTGAAATCATCTTTCCATATAGGATGCGGAAAACAGGATACCCTTGATAGGTGGATTCTACGTGTCGGCCGTTGAAGGCGATATAATCTACCATCTCATTCTCACCTTGTTTGGTTATCACGCGCACCATTTTAATATTACGTCCGAATTTCTTGTTGAGTGTTGATGTAATAGTGTCTTCGGGCTGGAATTTAAGAGTCTCATAGGTTGACATAGCCTCTCTCATAACCGAGTCATTCTTAGCACAAATCATCACACCCTTGAAGTGTGGCTCATTCCACTGATATTTAGCACGGTTAGCCTCAAAACGCTTAAGTAATGCTTCATTGTCGGCTTTGGCTTTGTTCCACACCTCTTTGCTCATCACTTCAAAGAGCAGAGTGCCGTCACGATACTCGTTAAGCAAGTTGCGGTAATCGGGATTGAGATCAACGATATTATCGGAATAATACTTCATGATTTCTTGACGAGCAACACGGTCAACACTTGCATCAAGAACCGACGCGGCAATCTCATCGCTCGCAACTTTGGTCTTGGGGTTAATAGTCGGTGCCAAGAGCGACAAGGGAGCCTTGATACCATTACCATAGGTGAACATGGTGTAATTAGACTTTGCCAAGACATCAGTGACAAAAGTGGAATCGAAACCGCCATGCGCTGTCATCTCTTTTAGGAGATAATCCCTAAGACCATCGGTCTTCTTATAATTTTGCTCTTTTAAGATTTGATTACATTTGCTCTCAATAGGCATTACAGAGCGCTGGTCGTTGTTCATCTTTTTTTCTATTGCCTCACGACACTCCTCAAAGGTACCCAGAGGCTTATGGCTAATCTTCTTGATGATGTGATAGCCATAAAGGGTCTCAACGGGTTGGGAAATCTCTCCATCACGAAGGCTATAGGCCACATCCTCAAAGGCTTTAACCATGTAATTGCGACCAAAGGGTGGCAGTTTGCCGCCATCGCGCGCACTCTTGAAATCCTGTGAGTAGCTCTTTGCCAGTTCGCCAAAGTCCTCTCCGTTGAGAATGCAGTTATATATTGAGTCGATTTTTTCTTTAACTGCCATCTTTTCGCCCTCGGTAAGTCCACTCGACTTGGGGAAGAGCCTCAAGATGTGAGCAACCTCGACCTGACCATCATTTGGACGGTAGCCATTCACCCTTACCATGTGCACACCATAGTCGGTCAAGAAAGGCTTAGAAAGTTCTCCTATCGGCGTATCATAGACTGCTTTCTCGAAATCATAGGGGAAAACGCCACTTCTGATAAATCCATACTCTCCTTTATTATTCTCCTTTGAGCGGTCGATAGAATATTTAGCGACCATTTCTCCAAAGTCCTCTCCATTAAGGATGCAAGTCCTGATGCTGTCCATGAGTGCTAATTGACGCTTGTTCTCGGCAGGATTTATGCCTCTGGCAAGCATTATGTGACTCACATTCACATCGGTCTTCATTCTCTCGTAAGCCTCTTGAACGAGTTGCTCTTTAAGCTCGGTATCGACGAGGAAAGGAGCAAGTAAATCGTCTTTATAGCCGTCAAGCTCTTCTTTGATGCTTGGCAAAGTGTCATAACCGAGTCTCTCGGCCTCCATGACCTTGAGTTTATAGTCAACAAAGCGATTCACGTAATCATCGATGCTTTCTTTGTTAACCTGCTGCTCAAGATTTTTTTTGTAAAGATATTCAAACTCCGAGAGTTTTACTTCTTTGTTGTTAATCTTCAACAAGACAGGGTCGGTGGCGGCAATCGCAAGCACTGCAAATCCTGCGAGCGCAAAAGCGCCAAATAAGACTTTAAGTTTCATAACTATCAATTGTATTTTCTTTAAAATTACAATAGAAATAACGTAATAATAAAAACGAAATTATAAATGGAAATTTAAATTTAGTTAAAGCAAGCTATCTAAACACCCAAAAAAGTGTTTATTATGTCATTTATCCATAGAATGCGATGAAATCGAGCACAACGACACATTAATTTCCCATTTCACTGAGGAACTTGATGCGCACCAAGCGTATCTCCTCTTCAGTATATTCATCACCAAGTTCTTCTATCGCAACCGAGAGCCTGTCGCTGTCGCTTTCTTTGAAATACTCGAAGATGTCCTCCATGTGGTCCTCATCCATTTCTTCCAAGATGCAATAATCGATATTTATGCGTGTCCCTGAATAGACAATAGCCTCTATCTCATCGAGCATCTTGTCAAATTCCAAACCTCGAGACTGTGCCAAGTCACGAAGAGGCACTTTCCTGTCGATGCTTTGGATTAAGGAAATCTTCAGTTTGCTCTTATTGGCAACAGTTCTCACACGCATATCCTCAGGGCGAATTATCTCATTCTCCTCAACATGACGCTTTATAATCTCAAGGAACTCGGCACCATATCGCTTCGCCTTTCCAGCTCCCACGCCGGGAATATTCTGCAACTCCTCCATTGTGATGGGATAAGTCGTAGCCATAGCCTCAAGCGACGGGTCTTGGAAAATCACGTAAGGTGGCAACTGGAGTTTTGATGCCGTTTTCTTGCGCAAACTCTTAAGGATGCTGAACAACTCGCTGTCGATAGCACTTGTTCCGCCCCTGAGTTCTTCGCCCTCTACCGCCGAGAAGTCGCGGTCTTCAGCAACCATAAACGATGATGGCGCTTCGAGGAATTCCTTACCACGCTTGGTGATCTTCAGCAATCCATAATTTTCAATGTCGCGATCGATATATCCAGCTATGATACCTTGTGTAATCACAGCATTCAAGAATCGTGGGGCCTTGTCCTTTTGGCAGCCAAACATGTCGATGCTATCGTGGAGATAAGACTTCACCTCATTGGTCAGCTCACCAGTCATCACATCTATCACATGGTCGGCTTTAAATTTCTCTTTTAGCTTGAGAATAGTCTCGATTGCGTCGCACAGCTCAGTGCTTGCTTCAATGCGCTTGCGTGGATGCAGACAGTTGTCACAGTTGTGGCAATTATCCTCAAGATATTCTTCGCCAAAATAATGCAGCAACGTCTTGCGACGACACACCGAGGTTTCAGCGTAGGATGCTGTCTCGGCAAGCAACTGCTTGCCAATTTCCTGCTCTGCAACAGGTTTGCCTTGCATGAACTTGCGCAGTTTGTCGAGGTCTTTCTGAGCATAGAAAGTGATGCACTGCCCTTCGCCGCCATCACGGCCTGCTCGACCGGTTTCCTGATAATATCCTTCAAGGCTCTTGGGAATATCGTAATGAATCACAAACCTCACATCAGGTTTGTCTATACCCATACCAAAAGCTATCGTTGCCACTATCACATCCACATCCTCGAGCAGGAAGGCATCCTGATTGGCTGAACGTGTGGCACTATCCATACCCGCATGATAAGCAAGAGCTTTAATGTCATTGACTCTGAGCGTAGTGGCCAATTCCTCCACTTTCTTACGGCTAAGGCAGTATATGATACCCGACTTGCCTGGCATAGTCTTGATAAACTTGATGATTTCCTTATCAACATCGGCGGTCTTTGGCCTTACCTCATAATATAAATTGGTGCGGTTAAACGACGACTTAAACACATTGGCATCCATAATGCCCAAGTTCTTTTGGATGTCGTGCTGAACCTTTGAAGTCGCTGTAGCTGTCAATGCGATAATTGGTCTCACGCCTATCTCGTTGATAAAATGACGGATGCGACGATACTCGGGACGGAAATCATGACCCCATTCCGAGATGCAATGTGCCTCGTCAATGGCGTAAAATGAGATTTTCACGCTTTTGAAAAATTCCAAGTTATCTTCCTTTGTCAACGATTCAGGCGCCACATACAACAGCTTAGTCTTCCCTGCCAAGATGTCGTCTTTCACCTGGTCAATAGCCTGACGGTTGAGCGAAGAGTTCAAAAAATGGGCAATGCCATCTTCATCGCTGAAGTTACGCATGGCATCAACCTGGTTCTTCATTAGTGAGATAAGCGGAGATATGACTATAGCAGTGCCTTCCATTAGCAGCGATGGCAACTGATAACAAAGCGACTTGCCGCCACCTGTGGGCATGAGCACAAAGGTGTCGTGTTCCTCGACAAGGCTCAGCATGATTTGTTCCTGCTGCCCCTTGAATGTATCGAAACCAAAATATTTCTTAAGTGTTGCCACCAGCTGATTTCTATCTGCCATAGTCTTAAGGTTTTCTTGATTCTTGTTTCCGTTACAAATATAAAAAAATTTTTTTATCCGAGAAAATTAATCAGATTTTTTTCACATTGATGACGCAATTATTGCAAAATTTGACTTTTCGAGCTGCTCTTTGGCATACTCTAAGGTAAGCTCGAACTTCTTCTTTTGAGTTGACGGATAGCTATACATAGCATCCATCATGATAGTCTCGAATATCGAGCGAAGGCCTCGGGCGCCAAGCTTGTACTCCACGGCCTTGTCAACAACATAATCAAGAGCTTCGTCGGTAACACTAAATTTGATACCGTCCATCATCATCAGCTTCTCATATTGGCGCACGATAGCATTCTTGGGCTCCACAAGGATGCGGCGCAAGGCATCACGGTCGAGAGGCTCAAGATTGGTGACCACCGGCAAGCGACCTATGATTTCTGGAATCAAACCATAGGAACGCAAATCTTGTGGCGCCACATAATGAAGCAGTTTTTCTTGATCGGCCTTGCTCACATGGTTACCGGCGCCATAGCCCACCACATGAGTATTTAGACGCATGGCAATTTTGCGCTCTATGCCCTCAAATGCACCGCCACAGATGAACAGGATATTCTTGGTGTCAACCGGTATCATCTTCTGCTCGGGATGCTTGCGACCGCCTTGAGGTGGCACATTCACCACTGAGCCCTCGAGTAACTTGAGCAGGCCCTGCTGCACTCCCTCACCGCTCACATCGCGCGTGATTGATGGGTTGTCGCTCTTTCGCGCAATCTTGTCAATTTCATCGATGAAGACGATGCCCCGCTCAGCTTCAGCCACATTGTAATCGCATGCTGCAAGCAATCTCACAAGCAGACTCTCGATGTCCTCACCCACATAGCCAGCCTCGGTAAGCACCGTAGCATCGACTATGGCAAAAGGCACCTTGAGCAGTTTGGCGATAGTCTTTGCAAGCAAGGTCTTACCTGTACCCGTTGGACCCACAATGATGATATTAGATTTCTCAATATCCACATCATCCTTATCCTGCGAGAGGCGCTTGTAGTGGTTATACACCGCCACCGAGAGATACTTCTTAGCACCCTCCTGCCCTATCACATACTGGTCAAGATATTCTTTAATTTGCTGAGGCTTAGGAACATCGCTCAACTTGATGTCATTCAAATATTTATCGTGATTTTTGCCAAGATATTCTTTTACCAGTTCGCTGGCTCTCTCGGCACACTCATTACAGATATAACCGTTCATCCCTGGGATAAGCAGTTCTACCTCATTTTGACTGCGACCGCAGAAGTCACATCTCATCAACCGTTTATTTGCCATTTTTATTATGGAAAATTATTCTCTTCAGTCCACAAACTTAAAACTTAGAACTAAGTTAATATTTACTGTGAACTTAAAAAACTACTTTGCCTTCTCAAGCACTTTGTCAATCATGCCATAGTCTAATGCCTCCTGCGAAGTCATCCAGTAGTCGCGGTCGCTGTCGGCATACACCTTGTCATAGGGCTGACCTGAGTGAGTAGAAATAATATTGTACAGCTCCTCTTTGAGTTTCTGAATCTCGCGAGCGGTAATCTCAATGTCGGATGCTTGACCTTGAATGCCACCCATAGGCTGATGAATCATCACACGGCTGTGCTTAAGGGCGTAGCGCTTGCCCTTCTCGCCGGCAACGAGCAGAATAGCCGCCATTGATGCAGCCATGCCAGTGCAGATGGTGGTAACATCGCTCTGGATATACTGCATGGTGTCATAGATGCCCAGCCCAGCATATACCGAGCCACCAGGCGAGTTGATATAAATCGACACGTCTTTGCCTGGGTCGGCGCTGTCAAGGTAAAGAAGCTGAGCCTGAATCACATTGGCGGTATAGTCATCGATCTGGGTGCCCAGGAAGATGATGCGATCCATCATCAATCGTGAAAACACATCCATCTGTGCAACATTCAACTTGCGCTCCTCTATGATGGTAGGTGAAATATAACTGCTCTCAATAGTTGATTGAGCATACTGGTCCAATGCCAATCCATTCATTCCCAAATGGTTAACGGCAAAATTTCTAAAGTCGTTTTTCATTTCTTTTTTATGTTTTAATGATTTTATTTTCAAAGATAGTTATTTTTTCTCATTTGCACAACTTTCACACCGTTTTTTAAACGATATTTCACAAAATAATCAGTATTGCACTAAACAAAGTGTGGCAACTCATTCAAGTCGCCACACATTGTGTTTTGTTTAATAAGTGAGATTACTTCTTCTCCTCAAAAAGTTTGTTGAATTCCTCAACTGTAACAGTCTTCTCAGTGAGCGACACATTGTCGCGGATTGTTGCATACACTTTGTCCTCAAAGGCGCGACGAGATATCTCACGAGCATAATCTTTGTTCTCCATCAACTCGTCAGCATAGCGGTCGAGGGTCTCATCGGGAACATTAGCGATACCATACTGAGCAAACTGCTGAGCGGCGAAGATGCGAGCGAGACGCATTTGGTCCTCTTTCTCGATTTTCACGTCATAAGCCTTGGCGATTTTCTCCTTGATGAGTTGCCAAACAATCTCTTCGCGAGTGCGGGGATATTCTTCCTCGATCTTGCTTGGGTCAGCATCTTTATTTGTAGAGATAAGGTACTGCTTCAGCAGGTCATCGGGAAGTTCAAGTTCACCAACTTTCTTCTTCAGCACTTTCTCGGCATCAATGGTGAAACGGTAGTTGCTGTCGCTCTTCAGCTGTCCGGCAAGCATTTCTTTGATCTTTGCGAAATACTCTTCCTCGCTCTTAGCCACGTCCTTGCCAAGTACCATGTCAAAGAATTCTTGACCCATCTCGGCATCCTTGTTGACCAAGATTTCTATGACCTTTAATGTGAAGTCGCTCTTCACTTCGGCTTGAGCCTTATCAACTTCAAGCATCGATGCCAGTTCAGTTATGTTGCCATCGGCACCCTTATAGGGGTTGAAGGTTATTTCGTCACCCACTTTCAGGTCAATGAGTTTTGCCTTCTCGGTTTCGTCTTTCTGATATTTTGGAGAAATAACAGTTTTCTCAACCTTAATACCGTCTTCCTTCACTGTGCCATCCTCGTTAAGCTCTACCAGAGAAGCACGAATCAGAGCGTCCTCGGTAGATAGCTCTCCGGGAACTTGAGTGCCCAAACGCTTCTTGTAGGCCTCATTCTGCTTGTCAACCATCTCTTGGCTGACTTCTATGTTATAGTAAGGCACTTTAACGCGTTTGTCGAGTTTAAGCTCAAACTCGGGAGCAAAACCAATATCAAACTTAAACTCAAAGTTCTTCTCGTTGAGCAAATCAACCTTAGTGTCCTTTGAGAGCATTGGTTCTCCCAGTAGGTCAATTTTGTTGTTACGGATGTAGTCGGTCAGTTGATGGCTTACTATGTCGTCAACCACCTCAGCTGTAACCTGGCCACCATAGTGCTTTTGAAGCAGCGAAGCGGGAACATGTCCAGGTCTGAAACCTTTGAGAGGACGCACGCGACCTAAATGTGATAGTTGTTTCTTAACTTCGGCTTGATAATCTTCTTCAACTAACGATATCGTGAGCACACCTGTCACGTTACCAGTCTTGTCTAATGTTACGTTCATTTCTTTAAATCAGTATTTTATTGCTATATGTTTTCGGTTTGAGCGTGCAAAATTACTTTAAATCCGTTGAAATACAAAATGAAATGCAAAGATTTTCATTTTTATTTCTTATTTGTCAGCAAAATATGAGCCCCATGGCACCTATCAAGTGTCATGGAGCCCACTATTTTCAGTTAATCTTTATACTTCCTCGTAGGGGATGTCTTGAGCGCTGTCGCCACCCTTATTGGTGTTTCCACCTTGTGGGCCTGCTCCAGGATTACCACCAAACCCTGCGGCATTAGGGTCGAAGCCGGCACCAGGACCGCCTTGTGCACCACCTTGGTTATACATCTGCTGCGATGCCTCGTGGAAGATAGCCTCAAGCTCCTTCATTGCAACGTCGATTGCGTCAATGTCTTGGTTTTTGTGTGCCTCTTTGAGTTTGCCGAGGGCAGTCTCGATCTGGCTCTTCTTGTCGGCAGGCAGTTTGTCGCCCAGGTCTTTAAGGCTCTTCTCGGTCTGGAAAATCATCGCGTCGGCTTGATTTATCTTGTCGATGCGCTCTTTCTCCTTGGCATCGGCAGCTGCATTAGCGGTAGCCTCGTCCTTCATACGCTGTATCTCGGCGTCGCTAAGTCCGCTCGAAGCCTCGATACGAATGCTCTGCTCCTTGCCGGTAGCCTTGTCCTTGGCACTCACGTTCATGATGCCGTTGGCGTCAACCTCAAAGGTCACCTCAATTTGAGGAATGCCACGAGGTGCGGGAGCTATACCGTCGAGGTGGAACATTCCCAATGTCTTGCAGTCGCGTGCCATGGGACGCTCGCCTTGCAGCACATGGATTTCCACGCTGGGCTGGTTGTCGGCAGCGGTCGAGAACACTTGGCTCTTGCGGGTAGGAATTGTGGTGTTGGCATCGATAAGCTTAGTCATCACACCACCCAAGGTCTCAATACCCACACTCAACGGAACCACGTCGAGCAGCAGCACGTCTTTCACGTCGCCACTGAGCACGCCACCTTGAATTGCGGCACCCACGGCAACCACCTCGTCGGGGTTCACGCCTTTTGAAGGAGCCTTGCCGAAGAAGCGCTCCACAATCTGCTGGATGGCGGGGATACGGGTTGAACCGCCCACGAGGATTACCTCGTTGATGTCGCTTGGGCTGAGATTTGCGTCGCGCAAAGCCTGCTCACAAGGCTTAATAGTAGCTTGAATAAGGTCGTCGCACAGCTGCTCAAACTTAGCGCGGCTCAAGCTCTTCACCAAGTGCTTGGGAATGCCGTTCACCGGCATGATGTAAGGCAGGTTAATCTCGGTGCTCATCGAGCTGGAGAGCTCAATCTTCGCCTTCTCGGCAGCCTCTTTCAGGCGCTGCAGTGCCATCGGGTCTTTGCGCAGGTCGATTCCCTCGTCATTCTGGAACTCCTCGGCGAGCCAGTTGATGATGCGCTGGTCGAAGTCGTCGCCACCCAGGTGAGTGTCACCATTGGTCGATTTAACCTCAAACACGCCGTCGCCAAGCTCAAGGATAGAGATATCGAATGTGCCACCACCAAGGTCAAACACTGCGATGCGCTTGTCGTTCTGGTCTTTGTCAAGACCGTAGGCGAGAGCGGCAGCGGTAGGCTCGTTCACGATGCGCTGCACGTTGAGTCCGGCGATTTCTCCGGCTTCTTTAGTGGCCTTGCGCTGTGAGTCGTTGAAGTAGGCCGGAACGGTAATCACGGCGTCGGTGACTGTAGTTCCGAGGTAATCTTCGGCGGTCTTCTTCATTTTTTGGAGAATCATTGCCGAAATCTCTTGCGGTGTGTACTGGCGACCGTCAATCTCCACGCGGGGCTGGTTGCTGCCGTTGTTCACCACTTTATAAGGCACACGCTCGGTCTCTTTCAAAGTCTGGTCATAGGTCTCACCCATGAAACGCTTGATAGAATAGACTGTGCGGGTTGGATTGGTGATAGCCTGACGCTTAGCCGGGTCACCCACTTTACGTTCGCCGCCATCAACAAAAGCCACCACGCTGGGGGTGGTGTTGCGGCCTTCACTGTTAGGAATCACAACCGGATTTTTACCCTCGAGTACCGATACACAAGAGTTGGTTGTTCCCAAGTCAATACCAATAATTTTTCCCATAATTGTATGTCTTTTTTTTGTTATTAAATTCTGTTTTTATTTATCAAACAATTAAAAACAATTTATTGAGAGTTGTTTAAATTTATATTGTTTGTAATCGTATGACACCACCCATTAAACAAATTCCGTGCCAATCTTTTTACTGCCACTTTTGAGAAAACAAGACGCAAAATAGTGACAAAACCTGCCACCATGTCACGTTCTTAATAGTTAAAAATATACAATTACAAAGCCTTGCAGCTCTTTCGCAACCATTGCTACTAAAGCCACAAGGCATTGAGGGAGTTATTTGCCAGCCATTTGGCTGGACGGGAGATGTATCCTGTTTACCCCGTCATGAGAAACTATTATTGAGTAAGCTATAGGGCAAGCCGCAAGCCGAGGTCGAAGAAGCGGTAGTCGGGCGAGCTGCTGAAGCGGAACGACACGCGACAGTCCCTAGCGACGAAGTCGTTCCAGCCGCCGCCACGAATCACGCGGAAAGAGCCCTCAACTTTTCTACCGTCATATCTATAATATTTATCCTGGCACCACTCCCACACATTGCCACTCATGTCGTAGATGCCAAGCTCGTTGGGCTGCTTAGTGGCGACAGGTTGAGTGCCATCTTCTGGTAAGTTTTCCACACACCAAGCAACACTACCAAAACTGTTACTTCCACTGTACTTATACCCCTTGCTTTTGTTGCCGCCACGGGCAGCGTACTCCCACTCCGCCTCGGTGGGCAGGCGGAAGTTCTTGCCAGTGAGTTGGTTGAGCTTGCGAATAAACGTCTGGCAATCGTCCCAACTCACATTCTCTACCGGGTGTTTCATAGAGCCTGAAAACCACGAAGGGTTACTGCCCATCACTGCCTGCCACAACTCTTGTGTGACCTCGGTCTGACCAATCAAGAACGACGAGACCTGCACCTGGTGAGCTGGCTTCTCGTCATCGTAAAAATCACTGCCCTGTTCGCTGGTTGCGCCCATAGTAAATGTGCCACCTTGCACCGACACCATCTTGAACGACACCCCATTTACAGTGAAAGTCTGTGTAGCAGAGCCAGCATTGCTCTTAGTTGTGGTGCTCCGCGTTTTAGCAGGTTGACTG
>CALAVD010000084.1 GCA_937892085.1 uncultured Prevotellaceae bacterium | reverse complement strand
CACTCTTTCCCTACACGACGCTCTTCCGATCTCTGGCACCAATTTCGCCTGTAACAAACTGGTAGATGCCCGGCAGGTTCTTTATCTCGCATCCTGTTTCCTTGCAGATTTCGATGAGCTCTTTCTTGTATTCCTCGACAGCGGCAGGGCCTGCAACCTTGCCGAGCTTATCCATCTTGGTGAACACGATGGAGAAGGGCACGCTACTCTCGCCCAGCCACTGCATGAAGTCCAAGTCAATCTTCTGCGGCTCTAAACGACTGTCGACCAGTACAAAGAGGTTGGTCATCTGCTCACGCTCAAGCACATAGTCTTCGATTATCTTTTTAAGTTGCTTGCGGCTGTCCTTGCTGCGCTGAGCATAGCCATAGCCTGGCAGGTCAACAATATACCACTCGTCATTTATTAAGAAATGATTGATAAGCAGCGTTTTTCCTGGTGTGGAAGACGTCTTAGCCAGACCCTTGTGGTTGGTGAGCATGTTGATGAGTGACGACTTGCCCACATTAGAGCGGCCTATAAATGCATATTCTGGTCGGTTGCCCTCAGGACACTTTGTATAATCGGTGTTGCTGATCTCGAATTTCGCTGTTTTAATTTTCATCTGTTCATGTTTTGATTATGTTGAGGAGATAATTTCTCGGTTACAAAGGTAATAAAAACATTGCATTACATCAACTAATCACATTGTTTTTTTAGAAATAGTTTGTAACTTTGCCCAATAAAAACATAATGCTATGATCTCATTTACCTGCGACTACATTGAGGGTGCACACCCGGCGATTTTGAACCGATTGATAGAGACTAACATGACGCAAGTGGAGGGTTATGGCGAAGACCCATTTTGCGAGAATGCACGCACGCGCATCAGGCAAGCTGCCGGCTGCCCCGGCGCCGACGTGTTCTTCCTGGTGGGCGGCACGCAGACCAACTCCACCGTGATCGATGCCATGCTGCGGCGCTACGAGGGCGTGGTGGCAGTGGAGACAGGCCACATCGCCGTGCATGAGAGTGGGGCAGTGGAGTTCAGCGGTCACAAGGTGATAACGTTGCCCAACCACCTCGGCAAGATGGACGCCGGAGAGCTGCGGCAGTATCTGGAACATTTCCACAGCGACCCCACTTGGCCTCACATGGTGTATCCTGGCATGGTGTATATCTCTTTCCCAACGGAATATGGCACCATCTATAGCCTCGACGAGCTGAAGGCTATAAAGGCAGTTTGCGAGGAATATGACGTGCCTCTGTTTGTTGATGGCGCACGACTGG
>CALAVD010000083.1 GCA_937892085.1 uncultured Prevotellaceae bacterium | reverse complement strand
AGTCAACACAAGGAAACTTAACCCAAGAGCGACTCGACGATTTGCTTCACGGCTTCGCCAAGCAGCTGGGCTTTTTCCATAGTGTGAGCTTCGCTGTAGATGCGGATGATGGGCTCAGTGTTGCTCTTACGCAGATGTGCCCAGCCGTCTTCGAAGTCAATCTTCACGCCATCGATGGTAGTGAGGTTCTCGTTTTTGTAATGCTCCTCTACCGCTTTAAGAATCTTATCTACGTCCATCTCAGGAGTGAGCTGGAGCTTGGTCTTGGCGATGCTGTATTGTGGATAGGTCGCCTTAAGCTCGCTCACCTTCTTGCCGCTCTTGGCGAGCAATGTCAGGAAGAGAGCAACACCCACGAGTGCGTCGCGCCCATAGTGCAGCTCAGGATAAATCACTCCACCATTGCCCTCACCGCCAATCACTGCGCCAGTACGCCGCATTTCGGTGGTGACATTCACCTCACCAACAGCTGCTGCGGTATAGGTGCAGCCATGAGCCTGAGTGACATCGCGTAACGCTCTCGACGATGACAGGTTAGACACTGTGCTGCCTGGTGTGTGCGAGAGCACATAATCGGCAACTGCCACAAGGGTATATTCTTCAACGAAGAAGTCGCCGTTCTCCATCACGATAGCCAAGCGGTCAACATCGGGATCGACCACAAAGCCCACGTCGGCCTTGCCCTGCTTCATCAGGTCTTGAATTGCTGTCAAATTCTCAGGAATAGGTTCGGGGGTGTGCCCGAAGTTTCCGGTCGGGTCACAGAAGAGCTTGATGATGTTCTCACTCTTAACCCCCATCGACTCCAGCAGTTTGGGAATTGCCACGCCACCTATTGAGTTGACGGCATCAACAGCCACAGTGAAGTTAGCATTCTTCACCGCCTCCACGTCAACCAACTTCAACGCCTTCACCGCGTCGATGTGGCGGCGCAGGTAGGTATAGTTCTTCTGCTCACGGCCAAGCTTCTCGACTGGAGCATAGTCAAACTCTTCGGCCTCGGCAATGCGCAGCACCTCTTTGCCCTGCGCATCGTCAAGGAACTCGCCACGCTCGTTGAGCAACTTCAAGGCATTCCACTGCTTGGGATTGTGCGAGGCCGTGATAATGATGCCTCCACAAGCTTTCTCCCACACCACAGCCAACTCGGTAGTAGGCGTAGTAGCGAGACCAATGTTCACCACATCAAATCCCATTCCTGTGAGTGTTCCCACAACGATGTTGAGAACCATGCGCCCCGACAAGCGCGCATCGCGTCCCACAACAATAACATTCGACTCACTCGACGAGTTTCGGCGAATGAAAGTGGCATAAGCAGTAGTGAACTTCACGATATCGAGAGGCGACAGCCCATCACCGGCAGGACCGCCAATGGTGCCTCTAATGCCTGATATAGACTTTATTAGTGACATATATTTATAGTTTTTAGTTTAGAGTTAATAGGGAGGAAGGTGGAAGGAGGAAGGCCGTTCCACGTTCTTCGTTCCACGTTCCACGATTTCAGATTTGATTGCGGAAATAGCGCACATGATAAAGGTAGGGCTGAACACCCGCTATCTCGCTCGACCAGCCATACTTCGACTTGATGATGAGGTTCACCTCGCTGTCAACACCCAAGAACGTGAGAGGCATTTGAATTCCATATCCCCACTGCGCCGATGTAGTAAGGCTGTAGTTCCCGTATTGGAAATAGGTTGGAGCCATGGTCATGTCATTCTCATTACCTTCTCCCAGCATGTCACCGTAGGTGTACCAGTAATAAAGATTATAACGCATATAGCGGAAGTAAATGCGCTCCGACGATTTCGCCTTGTCGGTCTTGCGGTCGCCGGCTTTAATCACCTGCATATACACGTTTCCCTCTTGATCAATTCGGTAATAAGGAGCGTCAGCACCCACTTCAAACACTGTGTCCCTGGGGATCTCATTCACGACACGGCAGTTTGCCAAATAGGCGTTTGTGGCATAACGCTCTTTATCAAGCAATTGGGCATAGCTTTCGCTATCGCTGCATGACGACATAAAAACAATTGCTACCAAGGCGAGCAAGAACAATAACTTTTTGATATTTCTCATTTCTATATTATTTTTTCGATTTTCAATTTTTCAATTATCTTATAAAAAATCTCCACCGCTTCGGCCATGGTGCCATAGAACTCCCCTGCTGCGGCATGAGAATGACCGCCACCATTGAAATAAGTAGCACACAAGGTGTCAACTACAAAATCGCCCTCGCTGCGCATCGACACCTTAATGCAATCGGGATCCTCACGCATGAAGGTTGACCAATAGAATTCTTTCACCGAGAGTGGACGGTTCACCAGTCGCTCGGTGTCACCAGTCTTATAATTGAAGGTTTCGAGGTCGGTACGGCTAAGGGTAATCAGTGCTATGCTGTCGTCGATGATGGTCATCTTGTTGAGCAAGGCGTAGCTATGAAGTCGCAAGCTATTGAGCGACACGGTGTCAATCGCATGCTTGTAGAGGTAAGGCTTGTCGATGCCATATTCCATGAGTCGCGCCATTATCTCATATACCTCAGGATAAGACGAGCTCCACGCCAGGTTGCCAGTATCGGTCATCACGCCAATAAACAGCAATGATGCCACCTGCTTGTCAATATAGCCGAGCCACCCTGCCTCGCTTAAGATGCGGTACACCACCTCGCAAGTCGATGAGAGTTGAGGGAAAGAGAACTTCAGCGCAAAGTCATCGGCAGGATTCAGGTGATGGTCAATAAGCACTTTGGGAGCATCGCAACCTTCCAGCAGGGGTTTCATCTTATCCACCCGGTCGAGCACATTGAAATCAAGGCACAACACCAACTGCGTGTTCCTGATTATGTTGCCGGCACGCTTCTCATTGAAGGTAAAAGTAACAAGGTCGAGCCCTTCTACCATAAACTCCAACGACTGTGGCATTTGGTCAGGAATGATGACAGTAACATTCTTACCCATGTTGCGCAAAGCAAGGCACAATCCCAAGCTCGACCCGATGGCGTCGCCGTCGGGTTTCTTGTGGCAAGTGATGA
>CALAVD010000082.1 GCA_937892085.1 uncultured Prevotellaceae bacterium | reverse complement strand
ATGAGACACCAGCAAGCAATGTCGCTTATTATACACTGATGGTCCAGCAAGAGTGTCCCGCCATTGCAGAGGATGTGGCGGTTGCCGACTTTTCCTCGCTAAATTATACTGGCTTACAGGCCGATGAATTTGATGAATATGACACATATTGCACCCCAAATGGTTGGACAGGCTCAACCATTTACCCCGACAGAGGTGGTGTGAGATTGGGTTATAGTTCAGATAAACCAGTTGGCACACTCACCACTCCGCCACTCAACCTCACTCACAGTGGCGGCAAGCTCACCATCACCTTTAAAGCCAAGGCCTACGGAGGTGGTACAGGGAATGCGTCATTGGTCATAACTACAGGACCACATTCTGTTTCACAGACTCTTAAATCCACGTCCAAATCATATAGTGTAGTGTTGGATTGCGAAGAGTTTGACGGTGAGACAGTGACGTTTACTAGCGATAATAAACGAGTGTTCTTGACCGACTTGACCATCACCACAACCGACGTTACTACTGGCAAGCGAGTTCTTAGTGAACAAGGCGATGCTATATCTCGCATCATCACAGGTATAAACGACAAGAGTTATGTGGTAACTGCACTCACTCCAGGTGCATCTTATCACTTTAGGACTAAAGCCATTTACATTGACGATAGCGAGAGCCAATGGTCTGCAAGTTCAATGGTTGAACTCCCTGTGAATGAAATGACTCAAGGCGATGTCAACTGCGACGGCTCTGTCACTGCTTCAGATGTGACAGCACTTTATAACTATTTGCTTAATAATGATCAGACTTTTATAGACACCTCCGACGTTGATGGCGACGGCTTTATCACAAGCGCCGACATTACTATGATATACAACATTATTTTATGTTTTGAATAAAGTCTATCAAAGCTTTAGGTAATAGGGAGGGGAAAAGACGAGGGTGTGTCAAAATTCTGGCACACCCTCAGCTATAGCAATTTCCTAATTTTGACTTACCTCCGATTCTATAATATCGATTCAATTAATCACAATTATAGAAACGTGAGTCACTTATTTCACCATTTTTGACACTACTACTGAGCCGTCGCTGTAGGTGGTCTTAACGATGTTCACGCCATTGAAAGGCTTGCTGCTGGTCACGCCTGAGAGGTTGATGTATTCCACACCTGTTGCCTGTGCGGCATTCTCTACACGGCTAATGCCAGTGTGTTGCGCGAAGTTAGCAGTGATTAACACATCGCTTGCAGGCATAACAAAGCTCTGCTCGTTGCTGCGATTGCCGCTCAAGGCAATCTCTTCGCCAGTAGTTAAGTTTGTAACGACAACACTCTCAATGTCATATCCTTCAACTGGTGCAGCAACGAAGGTCACTGTCTCGCCCTCTTGCGACTTATTGTCGAGTATTCCGCCAGTGAGAGTGATGCTGCCACTGCCCTCAGGTTGAACCAGAGTGTTCACCTGATAGCTCTCGGCCTGCTTGTAGAGCCACACGCGCCCGTTGGGGTCGTTGTTGATGCTCTTGAACATAAACTGCTCATTGTCGTAGTCGTAGCGGATAGTGCGAGTGGAGCTGCCCACGTTCTTGAACCAGCACAAGTAGTTATACTCAGTAGCGCTGATATACATGATGGCACGAGCGTAGTCGTTGGGAGTAGAAGTAACGGTAAGGTTGTCGCCCTGGCCACGAAGGTAGCCGTTGCCAAGCTTGAACCATGCCACGGTGCGGGTGTTGCTGCCAATGGTTGAGTCTTGCACGCCAGTCATGCGGATGAGCATGGCATTGCCGTCAACCTTCACGCGGGTCTTGCTCTCGTCAATCCACTCCACGATGGGCTCGGCTGGTGGAGTCACGTCGGCAGCCTCCTTAAAGCGCATCACCTTGTCATTATATTGGCTCACAATTACATAGGTCTTGCCTTCAACAATCTGGCTGCGCTGTGTCACCAGCTCATAGATGTCGCCCTCGGGCTTCTCGTAAGTAATGTCGATAGACGCGAAGCGCACGCCTTTGCCCTTAACGGCAAAGTTCAGGCTCGACGAAACGCCTTCCCAAGTGCCAGTGAAACCACTGCTGGTGTAAGTGCCAGGGTTGTTGGGATTGGTGTGGTTGGCAAAGAGAGTGATTGTTGATGGTCCCCAGTAGCCAGCATCGAGGTCGCCCTCAACGGCATCGTCAAGGCAGTGGAACACAATCTTCGTGATAGTGTAGTTGTAAGAGAGCACAGTGAAGTTGGTGTTAGGATTTGCAAGCAGGTAGTTCACGTTGTTCATACCGCCAGTCATAGTCAGGATAATGCCGTCTTTCACACCGTAATACACAGCGCTCGACTCCGAGAACTCGCCCTCACTGCGAGAGATGGTAACAGTTTTCTCGCTTGCCCAGGTGGGTAACGCCATGGCAAGCAACATGATAAGAGTAAAAATCTTCTTCATAGTTAAATAGTTTTTAAATTATTGAATGGTTTTTAGTTTCCAGTCATTTTAATGTGAGACAAAAATCTTTTTGGCAACTTGCATCGACACAAGTTTTCTCAAAGATTTGCAAAATTACAAAAAATCAAGATAATATTCATCAAAATCACCACAAAGATTAAGTTTTTTTGCATAAATATTCCGCAAAAAGCCAACGCACACAGCTTTTAGCTTATTAATTACTCAGAATCACATTTTGGGAATTATGTAGTTGAATTCGTCGAAGGTTTTGACGCCCATTTCTTGGAGGAGGGAGCGGCTGTGGGCGATGTCGGCTTGGGTGTTGTGGTTGGGGATGTGTGGTAGGCGCACAATGATTTTCTCGGCGATGCCGTCGTGCTGGAGCAGCCATCGCAGGTTGTCGAGCACCAGGGCGTTGTCGCGGGTGGTGTAGTGCTTGTAGATAGCGGGGTTAGTGTCTTTGATGTCGATAAAGAACTCGTTGATGTGTGGCAGCAAGCGCTCCAGGTGCTTGCGGCTGACGTTGAGCGACGTCTCGATGTTGACTTTCCACTCGGCGGGCTTCATGTGGCAGAACTCGTCGATAAACTCGCTGCGCAGTAGCGGCTCGCCCCCACCGAAGGTCACCCCGCCCCCCGTGGCAAGGAAATAGAGGTTATCGAGCATCAGCTCGTCGAGCAAATTGGCAGGCGTTATGTTTCGCCACACTTTCTCGGGATCGAGGCACTGCGGGTTGAGGCAGTAGCGACATTGCAGCGGGCAGCCGTGAAACGCCACCAGCGTGGTCACCCCCTTGCCGTCGGTGGCGAGCCTGTGCCTCACTAAACCAATCAACGGAGCTGAGATTACTTGGTTTCCCATTTTAAATTGATGTTGATCAAGTAGTGAACATTCTACAGTTCGCCAATGTTGCCGTTTTCGTCGACTGCGACATCACCCATGAGTTGTTCTTCCTCATCATCGCTGCCTTTGTTGGATAGGCGGTCGATTTTCTCCTTTGTCGTTATTGATTGCAAGGTATCGCCAGACACTTCGCCTTGCCAGTTTGCGCTGTCGGTTGGAACACAGAATACAGAGTGTGGCACTACACCACCTTGCACCTCGTCTTTATCGGTGAAGTTGCACGACGACATTGCTCCCAATGCCACACTAAGCCCGGCGATAGTCACCGCCTTGCCAAGTGCCTGCCTGGCTCGCAGCTGACGCTCCAGCCACCTGGTCTCGCTCTCGCACTTGGGGCAAGTGCCAGCGCAGTCGCCCTCGTGGGTGCATTCGGTGGGATTGTAGTCTATCCCGTTGGCAACAGCAATGTCATGCCTGATGCCTTTGAGTGTTTCACAAATTTTCTTGCCGTGATTCATATTAGTTAATAGTTTATAGTTCAGAGTTCACAGTTTATAGTTCACAGTTTATAGTTTATAGTTGGGACGACTCTTGTTTTGCACTCCCCTATTTTCAATTCGCGCTTTTGGGCAGCTGCTCTTCGCCCTCAAGAGCCTGTTTAGAAAAATCATAGACAAATTCCACCGGGATGAGTTTCCAGGAGCGCACGGGGATGCCGTAGATGCTGGCGGGGGTGAATGGGGGCAGGTTCTTCACTGCGTGCAATGCCTCGTTGTCGAAGATGTCGGCGGTGGTTGTCTTCTCTATCACGGCGTCGCCGATGGTGCCGTCGAGCTCCACCAAGGCTTTCACTATGCAGCGCGCCTTGATGGTGCCGCCAATCTCCTTGATAGGCTCCAGAATCTCATCGGGGATGTAAAGCTGGTCGCGGATGAGTGAGTCCATTGCCTCGTCGCCACCTGGGAACTGAGCTTCCACATCGGGTTTTGAGAAGATGGAGTCAGGCGAAAATGAAGGCATAGGCACCGTGCCCCTGAGTAGCAGTTCGGGTGGTGGCATTCGCACCACACCCGAAGTGCGGCGCTCATCTTGCTTTGGGAGCTTTTGAGCATCGGTTTTTCTTTTTTGATCTACGCCAAGAGGCGATGGCGTGGCGGCACTTGCGCCGAGGCTCAGCGCCATGCTCACTCCAGCGATGGTCACCGCCTTGCCTAACGCGTGGCGGTTACGCAGTTGCCTCTCCAGCCACTGCACCTCGCTCTCGCACGCCGGGCAAGTGCCAGCGCAGTTGCCCTCATGGTCGCATGGTGTGGGGGTATAGTCGATCTCGTTGGCACTGGCGATCTCGCTGCGGATAGCCTTTAGGGTATCGCAAATGTGTTTGCCCTGTCTCATAAAGCATTAGGAGTTTAAATGTAAATACTGTTGGTAAACAGCCCCTTCCACCTCACTCAGAGGCTTTCTTGGAACGGCAGTTGATAATTAGACTGCAATATCCTCAAAAAGTTAAGGTGGGTTCTATAAATTAATAAAATTTTGAGATGGGTTCTTGGCTGTTTTTGTTTCTTTTCGGCATCTGCTTCGTTAAATC
>CALAVD010000081.1 GCA_937892085.1 uncultured Prevotellaceae bacterium | reverse complement strand
GCCAAAGGTTGTGCACCTATCGCCATGGGTTTTCTGCTTGGCTTGCTTGCTTGCCTGCTCATCACACTGGCTGGCTGCAAAACGCAGCATGTGGTTGAACGCGTCGAAGTGCCGGTGGTCACCACACAGGAGCACACCATCGAGAGCGTGCGCATAGAACATGTGCGCGACACTCTCATACAACGTGACTCTGTTTATCACTACGTTCAAGGCGACACGGTGCGCATCGAACGCTGGCACTTCCTACAAGGCTCCACCAATGTCGTGCGAGTGGACACGGTGCACATGACCGACAGCGTGCAGGTGCCGGTGGTGACAACTCGCACAATCGAGAAGGAGGTGCCGCGCCCTTTATCATGGTGGCAGAAGACGCTGATGATCAACGGCGGTGCGGCAATGATAGCGCTTCTGCTACTAATCGCTTACAAAACCAGAATAAAATGATTGAACTATTCCTCGATGGCACACCTGCCGTGCTGCGAGACAATGTGAACATCAAGCTCACGCGCGAGAACGTCTATTTCAACAAAGTGGGCAGTTATACCTATGACGTGGAACTGCCGCTCCAGTGTGCCGAGAACCGCGCCATCTTCGGCAGCATCAACCGCAAAGACGTGGAGACACAGTTCCGTGAACTCCACGCCGTGTTGCGTGTCGATAACGTGGTGCTTCTCGACGGCAAAGCCGTCATCAATAGTGTGAACGACACTTCGGTCAAAGTACAGCTATTGGGTGGCAACAGTGAGATGAACTTCTATGCCAAAGGTGGTGAAGTCTATATTGATGAACTTGACCTTGGAGACTGGCAGAATGAATTATCATCATGGATTCTTCCAACACAGAAAGGCACTGCCATGTTCCGTGCCTATATAGATTGGCTTGATGCAACACAAATTATGTTCAACAATGCACCGGAAAGCCAGAATCAATCAGAGGCACAGCGTGCCTATGAATGGTGGAAGACACGATGGTGGTCTTACGACCCTTCTCAAGGCTATGATGCCATTGAGAATAGAGGCGTATCTTTCCCTGTCATCAATAAAAATAGTGAATGGAACTCATATTGTGAGGAAGGGCTGCTGTGCAACGAGGTTGTTATGCGCAAACATGGAAATGCTTACTTTCCGGAATACCGCCTTGAATGGCCAAACCAAGAGACTGCCGGAGGTGATTTCCCCCAGGTATGTCCGTCATACCAACCTATGCTTTGCCGCACCTTGCGAAAAATTCTCAGAGCTGCCGGTTACTCTATGGAAGATGATCTTGAGTCGTTGCGGCTGCTTTATTATGGCAACAACATATTCCCACGCATATTTATTGTGTGCGCCAATAACCGTGGTGAGATTGCCAAGGCTCTACCACATTGGACGCTCAACGAGTTCTTGACACAGATAGAACGTTTTATGGGCATTGTCATTGAGGTTGACGAAATTACCAAGACAAGCCACATCTTGACGCGCAACCAATGGTGGGATGACAGCAATCCAACAGTTATTTCTGATGTCGTAGATGAATACACGGTCGAGGTTGACAAGAGCGAAACAACAGACATCAGTAATGGCAATGTAGGTTGGGCTGACATGGAAGATGGCATGGCACACATTAGCGACGAAATTATGGAGGTGGCGACAATAGACGAGACCACATTCACAACTATGGAACAGATGAGACAATATCTCATCAATGGCGCATCGGCCAACGATAAAAATAAAATATTCGTCGTCGCTGGACACCAGTTCGTGCTATGGCTTGATGATGTGACAAACACTTATGTATTTCGCGAGGTGAACCAGTTGCTACCTCTAAAGCGCAAAGCAGACTCATCTAATATCGATGTTGAACTGAAGATTGTTCCGGCGCAGATGGTGGAGCAAAAGGTTCTCTTCGTCGAAACAACCAAGTCAGGTAATAAATGGTATGACTGGACTGTAGGCGAAGGCACCGCTAATGTCATTATCATCGAAGACCGCGAGAATGTTGGTTCAGACCTTATCAATGGAGCGACACAGCAGAACACAGATCTACAAGCACTCATTGAAGGTGAAGAATCGGTTGACCAAAGCAGTGCCATCGATAAGATGTATGTGGCTCTTGTGCCTGAAAGCATTGGCAACATCTCAGCCAACGGCACGCAGATTTCGGGATCTTACCCGAAACTATATCCATATACACGATATATCATCACACAACTCGCTGCCGCTAACGCTGACCCTAATCAGTCTGCCTATATATCGCTTGCAGACCTTTCTGGTGTGCAGACCATCGCTAACCAATGTCTCGACGATGGGCAGGTAATAGATACTACCGTAAAATACTGTATCAAGTTTATCTCTAACCAAGTGCTCAAAGCGAGTGGGGCATTTATAATCAACAACAAGCGTTATGCCTGCGAGAAGCTGGAATACAGCATCACCGCCAAAGGCGTGTCGCCACTTGTGACTGGCTACTTCTACAGGCTTAACTAAAGGTTGCCCTCGAAGTGTTTGGTCTCGTCATGCACAGGCGCATCACGACCTTGCAGATACTTGTTGGTGGTTGATACATCGGTGTGGCGTGCCTGGTCCCTCGCTATCACAATGCCCTCGGCATTGGCGAGGTCACGAAGCCCGCTGTCCTTCAGCGAATAGAACTGGTAGCAATCTGCCCATTTCAGCCCTTTGCGCACGAGCGTGTTCCACTTGCGTCGGAACATCTCACTGTCGCTGCGTGTCGCTGATGGGCGCGACACCTTCGGGCCAAACAGGTAATAATCGTTGGGATATTTGAACACGCCAAGGTCAATCATGAACGTGATGATCTTGGCGTTCAAGCCCACTTTGCCGTCGTGCTTATTCTTCGACACCTCGGCGCTGATGAACACAGACTGCTCCTTGATGTTGATGTCGCCAAGCTTCACATGGGTAAGTTCCTCGGGGCGGATGAAGGTGTAATACTCCATCATGCACGCGAGGTAGAAATAAGGGTGTGTCTCACGCAAGTGCCGCTCCAGCTGGTGCAACATCTGTGCTGACAAGGGCTGACGCTTCTTGCCGGTCTCGGGTATGCTCTTGATTTTCTCTACCGGGTTAGTTGACAGATACTGCTTCTCGATGAAGAACTGCGCCAGCGAGGCGCACCACTGGCGATAGTTATTCCTTGTGCGGGCGTTAGTCTCTCGATCCAAAAATATATAGTCGAGAAAGTCGCTGACAAATGCCGTGTCGAACTGATAGACATAACGTATCGGCAAAAGGCGGCTGGCATTGTACTTGCGGAAGATGTTCAGCCGCGAGGTG
>CALAVD010000080.1 GCA_937892085.1 uncultured Prevotellaceae bacterium | reverse complement strand
GTGACTGGAGTTCAGACGTGTGCTCTTCCGATCTAGTGCTTCAGTCGGTAGCTAAGGCCAGCGACCCTGTGGTGATGCCTGGCGACATGTTGCAAATCAGCGTCATCAGCACTAACACCGAGGCGGTGAAACCCTTCAACAAAATTGACTACGTCCGCAACATAGGTGGTACCAGCACAACCAATGGCGGCGAGAACTCTATGTATAACTATCTCGTTGACGAGAGGGGTAACATCGAGTTTCCCCTCCTCGGCACCCTCCACGTGGGAGGCATGAGCAAGAGTGCCACCGAGAACTACATCGCCTCGCAAATCTATCCACGCTATCTCACAGAGAGACCAAGTGTGGAAGTGCGTTTCCAAAACTTCAGAGTCTATCTTTTGGGCGAAGTGAAGAGCCCTGGAGAGCTCAAGGCCACCAATGGGCGCCTCAACCTGCTCGAGGCTATCGCCATGGCTGGCGACCTAACCATTCACGGCCGCCGCGACAATGTGATGATTGTGCGCACCAATAGCGACGGTAGCCGCTCCGTCCAGACCGTGAATCTCAACGACAAGAACATGATTGTCTCACCACTGTTCAACTTGCAGCAAAACGACATCATCTACGTGGAGCCCAACAGCTCTCGAGCTCGCCAGTCGTGGAACGTTCCTCCCGCACTCTCCTTAGGAATGTCGTCGGTAGGTACCCTCATCTCTATCGCCACCTTCATCATCACCCTCACGAAACTTTAGCAGGCGGCAGTTAGAGCGATTAGGTTCAACAAAAAATCACACCACCCGCTTCGCCAGTGAAGCGGGTGGTGTGTCTTTTGTGTGTTCGTTCAGTTTGCCACAAAGCCTTCGAGACCAGGATGATCAATACCCGTCGGGGTGTAAGCTCTCGCAAATTGCTTCAGGAAGTTGACCGTGGAAAGTTTAGGTCCGCGCTCTACTTGTTCCTCTTGTGTCTGAAATTTTAATTCTTCGGTGTAGTTTTCTTGCATAGGCAGCCTTTCTTTTTTGTTTTACAATTATATAACGCAGCCAACCGCCTATTATTATCTGCAATAGTCACATTATTTCAAAAAAGTTATTAACAAGCAATATGCGCTTTGCACAGTTGAGCGTTCACAGTTGAGAGCCTCCACGACTATTGACTTGTTCACTCGTCGGCTTGTTTACTCGTAAGCTCTCTATGGGAACTGGAGTTTTAGTCGCTTGAACTGGTCGATGTCGAGGGGCTTGAGACCGCAGCTGTCGAGGGGAAGCAGGGCGTTGTGGTCGTTGATGTAGAGGCGGCGATGGGGCTTGAAAGCCTTGTTGCTCAGTGCCAAGTTGTTCTTCTTATAAGGCGACTCAATGCCGCTGAGGTCGAGCAGTGTGTGGAAGACGACCATGTTGGTTGATACCGGGGTGTTGGCGTGGACCTGTAGCTGCGCCACCGCCTGAGGGTGATTGCTGCTATATGTGCGAGAGGTCCACACGAGCAGGGGCACGCGAAGCTGGTAGTAGGTGGGTAGCGGAGAAGCGTGCAGGAAGCGCCCTCTATTGTCATCGAAGATGTCCTCACCGTGATCGCTGGTGAAGACCACAGCGCTATTGACACCTTTGGCGTCAACCAAGTGGATAATAGACGACAACACTCTATCGGTGTTGACAATGGAGTTGTCATAAGCATTGATAAGCTGCTGGCGATACATTTTCTCGGCCGATATCACATTATCGGGTTTAAACACCGCATCGTTTTTAGGATAACGGTCCTTGTAGTTGAAATGCGACCCGTACATGTGTACGACGACAAACAACTTGCCGCCAGCGTAGCTGTCAAGCTTCTGCTTAACACATGCTATCAACTCATCATCAAAGACATTGCCGGCAAACGACACATCATCTTTCAGGAACTTAACCTCTTGAGCCTCGCTGCCAAAGGCATCGATAAACGAATGATTGCGACGCTGATTGCTATAGAATGCCGTTTGGTAGCCTGCTTCATTATAGGCGGTGATGATGCCCTTGCGGTAGTAAAGGCTGTCGTATTGTTCACTACCGGCACACGACATGAGCATTGGCACACTCTTGTGGGTGGTGTTTGACATAGTTATCGCATCACGGTACACCACAAGATTGGAAAGTGCGCTGGTGCCGGGATTGGTGTTGCGATTGTAGCCATAGAGGCTCCAATTGTCGGCTCGAGAGGTCTCCCCTATTACAAGGACATAAATCTCGGGCACCGTGTCATGCCTTGCAGTAGTGGCTTGATAAGAGAAATTGCGGGATGTGTTCTCATAATTCCTCTGCTTGACGAAGCGATCAATGGCAATGCCCACATTATAGGTGCCATTTATGGGGAAAACATCGTCTTGAGCTTTGAACCCCCTATCGCCGAAAACGTTTATTATCATCAAAATAGAGCCAAGGGCCAATACAGGCAATGACCAGATGCGTTGGCGGCGGCAGAAACTGTCGCTCAGCGTGGTCTTGGCACGCCACGACACTATCGATATGACAATTCCAAAGCCATAAAACAGTATCACAAAAATCACCGCCACAAGCAGGTTGGACAGCAACTCGGTTGCTTCGCCAGGATTGCTAGTTAGTACATTAAGGAACATATCTACCGCTATCGGCGACTCGCCATAGAGCCACAGCAACACAATCTGGAAAGCGCCCACAAACATAAACCAGAACATCCACCAGAACATCTTGCCGGGCTTTTTTGCCAAGGTGAACGCAAAGCCAAAGAACCCAAGCGGCAACACTATCTGCACGACGCGCGTCAGCAACGACGTCGATTCGGTAAAGAACATGAAGATATTGGGCAATATCGCCATGAACAGGAACAGCCAGTAGATGTAATGCTGATTGGTAAAGATATGTTTGATGCGCTTCATTTGTTGCTCTTACTCATAAAAGACTTGCAAAGGTAAGATTTTTTCCCGAAAACTCCTCACAAGTTGGCGGGAAATGTGTAATTTTGCCGACAATAACGATGATATTCAACAATGAAGAATCTATACTTGCAGCTGTGGCTCACGTTCATGAAGATTGGCGCGTTCACCTTTGGGGGTGGATGGGCAATGATTTCTATCATTCAGCGTGAGATAGTTGACAATCACAAATGGATCGAGAAAGACGAATTTCTCGACCTGCTCGCTATTGCGCAAGCCATGCCTGGCATCTTAGCGGTGAATATCGCCGTGGTGATTGGCGACCGTCTCAAGGGCGTGAAGGGCAGCATGGCGGCGGCGTTCGGCACCATATTGCCATCGTTTGTGATAATCCTTGCCATCGCCATTTTCCTCACGCCCGAGACCATCAAGAACAACGAGGTGCTCACACGCATCTTCAAGGGCATCAGGCCCGCTGTGGTGGCACTGATTATAGCCCCTGTCATCACCACCGCCCGTGCTGCAAAAATCAACTGGAAGACTATTATCATCCCTGTGGCAGTGGCAGGACTCATCTACTCTGGCCTCCCCATAGTCTCGAACCCCATTCTATACATAGTTTTGGGTGGCATTGGGGGCTATATCTACTACACTAACGTCACACTCAAGCAGCGAAGGGAGGGCGGGCAATGAGCATCTACCTGAAACTCATCTGGGCTTATCTCAAGATAGGGCTCTTCGGCTTTGGCGGTGGATATGCCATGCTCTCGCTGGTACAAAACGAAGTGGTGAAAAACGGCTGGATATCAAACCAGATGTTCACCGACATCGTTGCCATCTCGCAGATGACACCGGGTCCCATTGGCATCAACAGCGCCACCTACATCGGTTACGTCTCAACAGGCAACGTGTTTGGGTCGATTGTCGCCACTCTTGTGGTGGTGCTACCCCCCTTCCTGCTCACGCTCTATGCCAGCCACTATATCTCTCGCCACAGCGACAGCACCATCATCAAGGGTGCTTTTATGGGGCTGCGACCAGTGGTAGTGGGGCTTATCGCCAGCGCCGCGTTGCTGCTCATGAACAAAGACAACTTCGGCACAGCTGGCTCAACCGACAACATGATTTCTATCGCCCTGTGCGCGGCATCGTTCTGCACAGTATATTTCACCAAGATTCACCCTATTATAGTCATCATAATGGCAGGAATTGCCGGATATTTCATTTTTTGACCATGACATACAAAGAAGCTACTGAATATCTTTACAGTCAGCTGCCCGCCTTTGAGAGGCAGGGGGCAGGTGGTTACAAACCTGGCTTGGGCACAGCCATCGCCCTTGATGACTGGCTGGACAACCCACACCGCGCCTACAAGTGCATACACATTGCCGGCACCAACGGCAAAGGCTCGGTTGCAAACATGCTCGCAGCCACCCTGCAAGCCTGTGGCTACCGCGTGGGACTATTCACCTCGCCGCATCTGGTGGATTTCCGCGAGCGCATACGAGTGAATGGGGATATGATTGACAAGCGTAGCGTGAGCCGTTTCGTGGAACGGTGGCTCAAGAGCGACGTGCCTTGCGAACCTTCATTTTTTGAGTTGACAACGGCACTGGCGTTTGAGTATTTCAAGAATCAAAAGGTGGATTATGCCGTGATTGAGGTGGGTCTTGGCGGTCGCCTCGACAGCAGCAACATCATCACACCCATCTTGAGCGTAATCACCAATATCTCTATTGATCACACCCAGTTCTTAGGCAACACCCTCGCTGAAATTGCGAGCGAAAAAGCGGGCATCATCAAGCCCGGCGTGCCTGTTGTGGTTGGCGAGGCGGACAACCCCGAAGTGCGTGATGTCTTTGAGCGCACTGCCAGCGAATGCCACTCCCCTATCGTCATTGCTCAGGAAGAACCTCTGGTGACCAATGCTTCTCATAATGCTGACGGCACTTTGAGTCTATCAACGGTTGATTATGGAACGCTAACTTGCCAACTATCTGGCGACTACCAAATCAAGAATGCCAACACCGTGCTTCATGCCATCGCTATGCTAAAAAAGATTGGTGTAAAAATTAAAGAAACGGCTGTAAAACAAGCTTTTGCCCATGTGTGCCAATACACCGGATTCATGGCACGATGGAAGGTTGTGGGCAAGGAACCCACAGTGATTTTCGATGCTGGACACAATGCTGGAGCGTGGGAAACACTTTCTAAGCAACTTCGGGAATTGCAGTGCGAGAAGTTGCATATAGTGCTGGGGTTCTCGGCAGATAAAGACATTGATACCGTCCTCGGCATGATGCCGAAAGACGCCATATACTACTTCACACAAGCGCAATCATCACGCTCCATGAAGGCGCAAGAACTGCAAGCCCTCGCTGCAAAACATGGTCTAAAAGGAAAAAGCTACACTAAAGTGAAAGATGCCTATAAAGCGGTCCTGAAAGCCGCGAAACCCAGCGAGGCGGTCTTTGTGGGTGGCAGTTTCTATGTTCTAGGAGACCTTCTCAAGCACATCAAATCTAAAAAATGAGGCTTAAATCAACAAACTCATTCCAGCACTTGCCAGGAAGAGATGTTCTTGATAGAATCGTCGAGGGCGATAGCTATTTTCATCACTTTGCGAGGGTCGTTGAGGTAACGGTAGGCATAGTGGCGGCTCTCAAGCTGCAATGCCGCTGCTTCTAATGTGGTGCGTTTGAACTCCATGATATACACATAATCATCGGCCTCCAGTGCAAGGTCGATGCGGCCGGCGCTTGTTGGCTGCTCAATGTGAACGTTAAGTCCGCTCATGCGCAAAGCGATGGCAATAATGTTGCGATAGTTCAATTCTATTATTCGCTCGTCGTTGCTCTCTACAGGTGCCTCGGCAAGGATGCCTTTGAGAGTGGTTAGCAAAGTGTCGACATTTCCTGCTTGTGCCGCACGGAAAATCTTTGCCCTCAAAGAGCCTGCTTGAGGACGGTCAAGATGAGAGTAATATGGCAACAGATTGGCACTGAAAGCCTGCATCACTTCTCCGTTAGGTATTCCCAATGTATAAGTTCGCGCTTTGGCGTCATAACCTTTAATCGTGAGATAACCTGATTGATATAGTACAGCAAGCAGATTATCGTTATCATCATTGCTCATCATTGTTGAAGAATCGGCATCAATATGGCTATCGAGTTGAGTCAAATCAATCCTTTTCTCTCGTATAAGCTTGATGAGGAAAGTGGGGGTTCCTGTTGCATACCAATAGGAATCAAATTCCCGGCGGTTTAATGCCATAAATATGCTCCAAGGGTTATACATCGCCTTGCCGTGAGCACTAAAACAAAAACCGTCATACATGTGTTTCAGTTCGGAATATGCCTCGTCTTTTGTCATTTGGCAGAAATCGGCCAGCTCGGCGACACCTTCGTCGCAATACTGGTGCAACTCCTCATCGCTTATACCGCAAATGGCACTATAACGAGCATCTAGGCTGATGTCAGTGAGGTTATTTATGTCGCTGAAGATGCTCACATGAGAGAAACGGCTCACACCAGTGAAGAAGGCGAATTTGATGTAGGGATCCATGGTCTTGACATTGCCATAGAATGACTTGAGTGTGTTGCGCATCTTTTCCTGAAGATCCCACTTGTCTCGCTCTATATTGGCTATCAGAGGCTTGTCATACTCATCAACAAGAATCACCACCTGCTTGCCGGTTTTGTTGAAGATATTCCTGATGAGATTTCCAAAGCGGTCACCAACGGTATCTCCCTGCTTGGGGATATTAAATGTCTCCTCATAATTCAGCATTATGCCGTCAAGCTTATTAATCAGGTTGCTAACGTCCACAGTATAATCACCGGCATTCAGGTCAATGCGAAGCACAGGATAAGATTCCCATTCGGTCTCGAGCTTTTCTATTGCAAGTCCTTTGAAGAGTTCTTTCTGACCACTGAAATAAGCATCAATGGTTGACAATAGAAGCGATTTCCCAAAACGACGAGGACGGCTCAGGAAATAATACTTACTTCCATGCGTCAAATTATAAATTATCTCGGTTTTGTCAACATATACAAAACCTCCCTTAACAATTTCGCTAAACGTCTGTATTCCCAATGGATATTTCAGTGCCATAATAATAATGCTTTTATTATATCGCAAAAGTAATGAAAAAAAAACAAATCACCAAATTTTCACGACAATTCAAGAATAAATGATGAAATGCTTTTAAAAAACTCAAGTTACTAAAGTTTTAGAACTTTATAAACTTGAATAAAAAAAGCAGTGGAGCTATAAGCCGGGTTATGTGGTCGTTGCACGAGGGCAACGCCGCTTGTCATTTATCTGTCTGCTACGTTGCCGCAGCAGTATAGCAGTCTACCCCTCGACAATGGACGAGCAACCCTTAAATGCCGATATACTTGACCTTGCAACTCGCAGGTGGTGCGGCGCGCCATGTCGCCGTGGCGCCCGGTGGGCTCTTACCCCGCCTTTTCACCCTTACCGACTAATGCGGCGGTTGTTTTCTGTCACCTTAACCCTGAGGTCGCCCCCAGCTTCCCGTTAAGAAATGCGATGCTCTGTGTTGCCCGGACTTTCCTCCCGCGCTCCATTGGCGCGAGCGACAAGCCACCCCACTGCTTTTGTATTTTTGCGGCTGCAAAGGTAATGATTTTTTTGAAAACCAAAACAAAAAAATGACCAGCGAACTAAAACTTTGGAGCCTCTAAAAACATAAAAAACTCTGAAATCTGACTTCTGAAATCTTATCTAAAACGCTTTGAAGCTCATGTCGAGCGACTTGACGCTGTGGGTCAATGCTCCTACCGAGATGTAATCCACGCCGCACTCGCCGTAGGCGCGCAGGGTGTCGATGGTGATGCCGCCACTCGACTCGGTCTCGACCTGCCCGTCAACGATTTTCACTGCTTCACGGGTAAGCTCGGGGGTGAAGTTGTCGAACATCACGCGATCTACTCCGCCGGCGGCAAGTGCCTCGCGCAGCTCGTCGAGGTTGCGCACCTCAATCTCAATCTTCAGATCCTTGTTGTTCTCCTTGCACCAGCGTTTAGCGCCCTCGATGGCTGCAGTGATGCCGCCGGCGAAATCCACATGGTTGTCCTTGAGCAAAATCATGTCGAAGAGGCCAATGCGGTGGTTGCAGCCACCGCCTATCTTCACAGCATCTTTCTCCATGATGCGCATTCCTGGTGTGGTCTTGCGGGTGTCAAGAACTTTGGTATGCAGACCCTCAAGCTCCTTCTGGTAGCGTGCCGTGGTGGTGGCAATTCCGCTCATGCGTTGCATGATGTTGAGCATCAGGCGCTCGGTTTGCAGCAGCGACTGCACCTTACCCTCCACGATGAAGGCGATGTCGCCGGGTTTCACATGGGCACCGTCCTCGATGTAGGTCGTCATCTTAAGTTCTGGGTCAAACTTGTCAAACACCCTGCGTGCCATCTCCACACCGGCAAGAATGCCTTCCTCCTTGATAATCAGTCGTGAGCGCCCCATCTCGTCGGCAGGAATGCTGCACAGCGTGGTAGCGTCGCCATCACCAATATCCTCAGCAAATGCCAAGTCAATCAACTCGTCAATCAATTCGTCTCTTGTCTTCATATCATTTATAGTTTTTTTTTTGATTTCTTGCCACAAAGTTAGCACTTTTTCTTGAAAACAAAGCAAAAATTCCCCAAACAAAACTTCAGCGGTAATTACTGCAACAAAAAATTGCTTGTAATTGCTTGTAATTGTTTGAGATAAAGGGTCTATTCATGGTGGTAGGGCTCGCCGCGGAGGAT
>CALAVD010000079.1 GCA_937892085.1 uncultured Prevotellaceae bacterium | reverse complement strand
GATCATGCTGCCCACCGATGTAGACCGTTCTTTCCGCTATCTGCGCATTTCGCAGGAGGACGCCATCTTCTACAACGCCAAACTGCGGCCGTGGCAGATTTCCCGCTCGCTGATGGATGTGGAAACCGCCTATACCCGGCGCCAGGCCCATTTCCAGCGGCGACAGCATTTTGCTTTGGGCCTGCTGGGTGTGCTGGTCATTATCCTTTCCGCAGGCGCCATTCTGCTGGTGAAGCGCAGCCGGAAACTGAGCAGGATGCAGCTGGAGCTGGAGAATGCCAACATCCAGCTGGCCTCGGCCAACCTTACGCTCAACACCCTGAATCGCCAGATTGCCAAGGCCGACCAGGTGAAGGAAGCCTATATCCTGGAATTCCTGCAGGACATGTCGGAGCAGGTGGACTATTTCCGCAGCGAAGACAACCATTACCGCAATCTTCTCAAGCAGGGGAAAGCCGACATGGTGCTCAAGGAGCTCTCCATCTCCGACCACAGCGAGATTGCCCGCGACAAATATTATTGGGAACGCAAGCGCGAGAATATCCGAAAAATTGAACGGCGGCTCGAGGAGATGATGGAAACAGAGAAGAAAGAACTTGATGATGCCAAACGGTTCCGCAAGGAGTTGATAGATAAGGCAAAAGACGAGTCGAAACATATCCTTTCGGAGTCTAACAAGTTGATAGAAAATACTATACGACAAATAAAAGAGTCGCAGGCCGATAAGCAAAAAACAAAAGAACTGCGTCAGGAAATCGATAGCTACAAACAGACTATTGAGCAGCCCAATCAGGCTGAGGAGGAGCGTATTCAGCAAAAAATCAGAAAATTGCGTGAGCGCGAAAATCGTGTTAAGAGCAGTCGCAACAAGCAGAGCGCACAGTTGCAGGCTGCCGATGTGAATTTGGCTACCGCACAAAATGTTGCCAAGACATTCATGTCTCGGCAAGTGGCAAACGGTCGCCTGAAGGCTGCTGCAACCAGCAACCTTAAGCTCGCCAAGGCCGAAGCCTCAGTGTTTAACCCCAAAGCAGTAGATTACTACATCTTCAACGCCGACAAAGCCTACGTTGTGGTTTCGGGCGACGACCAGGCCCCCGAAATCCTGATGTACGGCGAGGAAGGAATAGTAAACCTGGACAACATTCCTCCCGGCATGCAGTGGTTGCTCAACAAGTACAAATATCAGATTGACGGCCTAAAAGCCGGCACTCTGAAAGCCAACAACTATTCTCCCAAGGCTACCGCCGTTGCTCCGTTAGTAACTGCCAACTGGGACCAGACGGCTCCTTATTACAACCACACACCCACAAGTGGCAGCACACATGCTTACACCGGATGTGCCGCCACCTCGCTGAGTATGTGCTTCTACAAGTGGAAATGGCCCAAGACCTATCCGGCTGTTGCTGCCATTTCTTCGAGTGGCGGTGGCCTCGCTGCCGCAGCTTTGTCGGAGAAGGCTGCCGACTGGGACAACATCATTGACGAATATACCGGTCCCACCAACTACAGCTACACCTCTGCCCAGGCCGACGCTGTGGCATGGCTGATGCGCTATGTGGGTCAGGCAGAGTCTATGCAGTACTCCACCAGTGGTAGTGGTGCCAACGACCCCGAGATTCTCGATGCTTGCCACACCTTTGGCTATACCGACGCACAGCTGCTCACTCTCACCGAGCTGGTATCTTCGGGCTGGAGCTACACCAATAGCTCGCAGTACTACACCGACTCGCAGTGGAACGAGTGGATGCTCGCCGAGCTATATGCCGGACGTCCCATCGAGTACCTCGCCTACGACATCACCAGCGGACAAGTTTCGGGCCATGCTTTCAACGTGTTTGGCTGCAACACCAGCGGTCAATACTACGTGAACTGGGGCTGGAGTGGCGACAGCAACGGCTACTGCACGCTGCACAACTTCACCACCGGCACCGGTGCCACCGGACAGTCGGGATCTTACACCTTTAAGTATGGCGAGGCTATGATCATCGGCATCGAGCCTCCCGCAGGTGCCCTTGGCCCCGCACTCAGCGTTGACCCCACCAGCATCGAGTTTGATGGCTTTGTTGGCGAGACCTACACCCAGACCTTCACCGTTACCGGCGCCAACCTTGAGGGCAATGTCACTGTCTCGAAGCAGGGCGCAAGCATCTTCACCGTATCTCCCACCACCATCACCGCAGCCAATGCAGCTAATGGTGTAGAGGTGACAGTTACCTACAAGCCAACTGCAGTAGGCAATACCAGTGCAGTGATTACCCTCTCAAGCTCAAATGCCGAGAGCGTGACAGTGAACGTGAGCGGCACCGCAAAAGCCAAGGTTCCAACCATCACCGTTGACCCCGCTTCGCTGAACTTCACCACTTCTACCGGCTCGACAGTCACCAAGACTGTTAACGTTACAGGAATGTTCCTGACAAACAACGTCACCGTAACTCTCAACGACAACAACGGTGTCTTCAGCGTTACACCCACCACTATCACAGCCGCCAATGCCGCTAATGGAGTTCAGGTTAACGTGACCTTCAACTCGGCAGAGGAAGGCAGCTACACCGGCTCGCTGACCATCGCCAGCGACGGTGCCGAGACCCAGACTATCGCTCTCACCGCTAAGGCTAACGACGGTGGCACCGCCAGTGACGCTTATCTCGACATCGCCAAGTATGAGACCATCGACGAGGCAGGATGGAACACCACCAGCTTGCCTAACCTCTATAAGTACACTGAGAACATGGACGAGGGCTACGCATGGCTCACTGTTGCCAACTATGCCGTTAACCTGAATTATAGCGACAACACCCAAAAATGGTTCAACACCAGCACAATAAAGAATGAGGCAAGGACTTGGAATGCCGAGGGCGAGATGTTCAAGGGCAGTTCGGCCTACTTTGGCAGTGCCACCAGCTATGCCGCCAACTGGACTGAGGACTACCAGAACTTCTTCGTGACCAACTGCACACAGGTTAAGCAGTATGCCTACAACCGCGGTTCTTCTTATCCATTGAAGATGTACGTCTATGAGTGCACCCTCAATGCCGATGGTAGTCTCACTCCAAGCACCACAGCTTTTGACACCCAGACCAGCACCGTGTACTCAACCACCGAGGTTCTCACATCTAAGGAACTTGACCCAAGCAAGATTTACAAGGTGGCTATTTACAATGACTATTCTTTCCTCTATGAGATTGGCTTCAAGACCGAGCTCAACGTGGTAAGACCCGGAATGCCTGTTGATGTGATGGCCGATCCCGGAACTACTACTGCCGACATCTCTTGGACACCTGGCGAGAACAATGATGGCTGGAACTTGCGCTGGAGAGAATACGCTCAAGAGTCTGGTGAAGAAGAGGTGGTATTTACCGAGAGCTTCGAGAATGGACTTGGTAATTGGACTCTCATAAACACCGATGGCGACTCTTATAACTGGCAAACGGTTGATTTGACTAGCAATTTCAGCGGACAATTTACCGCCAAAGACGGTTCTTATGTTGTGATGTCAAGAAGCTGGATCAGCAATACAATAGGCGCCGTCACACCTGATCAATGGTTGATCAGTCCACAAATTGCCAACTTGGGTGGAACACTCAAATATTATATTATGGACGATGGCAAAAATTACCAGGAGAATTACCGCATATATGTTTCTACAGGAGGTAATTCAATTAGTGATTTTGTGCCAGTTACCGATGATATGCTATCACCCAATACAACCACTTGGACCGAAGTGACTGTTGACTTGAGCAATTATAAAGATCAAGCCGGTTATATTGCCTTCCGTCATTATAACTGCACCGACAAAGATTTCATGTTCATCGATGACCTCAGCCTTACCACCAAGGCTGCTGCCGAGTGGAACTATGTCTATAACGTGACTAACCCTTACACCATTACTGGATTGACACCCGAGACTACCTACGAGACTCAGGTTCAAGGCAAGAATGAAAATGGCAACAGCGGTTGGACCCTGTCAACCATCTTTACAACTCTTGCCGCCGGCACCTCTATTCCAGGTGATGTGAATGGTGATGGCGAGGTGACCACTGTTGATATCACTGTTCTCTACAACTACTTGCTCAATGGCGACGACAGCGACATGGTGAACGGTGACCAGAACGGTGATGGCTCTATTTCCACTAACGACATCACATTTGTTTATAATATCTTACTGGGCAACTAAAGCAGAGTAAGCTGTTTTTTGAATAAAGAGGATGTGCCAGAAACTTGGCGCATCCTCTTTTTTGCACTCTTTTGTCGGTGTTTTTTGTGTGAAATCCATGAAAAAAATCACGGCAACCGCATCAAAATATTCACAAAATAGTCAATGATTTTGAATTGCAATT
>CALAVD010000078.1 GCA_937892085.1 uncultured Prevotellaceae bacterium | reverse complement strand
GCGAACCCACTACAGCACAGCCACATAACTGACTTGCCTTGTTGAAGTTGGGTTAACAACTGAAACAACAATAATGCGATTAAGCGAGAGCAGAGCCCCCATCTACGCAGCCAGGAGTCGCCTAACGGCGAGAAATCTTACAAATCGTTCCAAATCTTTTAAAGAAAATATTGGTTTGATTTGTTTTAGATTTGATACAGTTTCGTGTGCGAAAAGCGAACCTCACTCAATTTTATAATAAATTTTGATTAGATTTATCTGTTTAATCTGTGGTTTAAATTGTGAACTTGTTTTGTTATAGTTGTTTTTGTAATGGTGGCTTGACGCCGTAGGGCAAAAAAAGTCCCCGCGTCGATTCACATCGTGCGGGGCTTTTTATTGTTTACTTAACTAATTACAAATTTTTCTTTAATTTTTCAGAGTATTCTAAAAGATCAACTAATAACTAATTCACTTTAAATTTTAAATAAAATGCTCTCACTCGCAAAGTTTTGAGCGTGCTCAACTTTGTCTCGTTTAATCGCATTATTCACGATGCAAAGTTAGGGGTGTTTCGATTGGTGTGCAATCGCTATGATTTGGTATTTTTGTCGAAAGAATTCATCAATATTTGTGTTTTCACATTAAAATGGTTACTTTTGTAGTCAAAATCACTGAGAAATCAGTATAAATATAAGGAAATTATGAGAAAACTACTATTTGTTTTGTTGATTTTATTGTGCTGCACTCAAGTTCATGGACAGTTGCTGTGGAAGGTGAGCGGCAAAGGTTGTTACGAGTCGTCTTATCTCTTTGGCACTCTGCATCTTGAAACGGGAGAGTTTATCGACAGCGTGCCAGGCCTTGCTAAGGCAATAGAGAATGTTGATGTTATATTTGGCGAGATTGAAGGCAATGACCTGACGAGTATGGGCAGCATGATGCAGATGGTTAAGGAGGCCACTGCCCCTGCCGACAGCACCATCGACAAGCTGCTCTCACCCGACGACTATAGGATGGTCGATGCGGTGGTAAAGAAATATATGTTTGGCTTTGGGCTGAAGGAACTTGGGGCACTGAAGCCTGCTATTATCACCGCTCAGCTCAGCGTGATGCAGATGCAGGAATTTTACTCTAACAATCTAGACCCCACCAATCTGATTGATGTCGCCGTTCAAAAGCGAGGCGTCGCACTTGGCAAGCGCGTCGATGGTTTAGAAAGCGTGGAGGACCAGATGGCGGCACTCTTTGGCGCACCGCTGCTGGAGCAGGCCGAGGACTTGGTGGACTTCTGCCGCAAGGATGGCGAGTTTGGTAATAGCAGTAGGCAACTCTATGAGGCTTATCGTGCCCAAGACCTTGCTGCGATAGAGAAAATCGTCTTTGACCCGGAGATAGGCATGGATGAAGCCGAGATGGACCGCTTGAGCTACAACCGCAACCGCAAGTGGATGGATAAAATCACACAGACAATCCCCGTTCAGCGAGTGCTGGTGGCGGTTGGTGCCGCACATTTAGTGGGCGAGCAAGGGCTGATAAAGCTCTTGCGGTCTCGAGGCTACAAAGTGGAGTCTGTGCTCGACTGATAGTCGTTGCTGAAAAAGGTTATTTGCTCTTATTCGCTGGCGTCTTGTTGCTACTTTCTAAATGCGCACAAACTTGACTTCCCATGTTTCATTTTCTGTGGCACAGTATCTGCATCAAAAAAAGCAAGAGCAAAAAGTTGCAAATGTCGCAGTACACCGATGTCGGTCGGCACAGACATTCGGGCATTGAGTTCCTGATTCAGGTTCAGTCGTATGCCACCGACTTTGCCTATATTGACAAGAAAGAGTTTAAGCAGACGCGCAAAGATAACAAAGTTGAGATGAATATTCAGGAACTGCGGCAGTTTGAGAAAAACAACAAGATTCCGCCATTAGCTCCAAATGTTCAAGAGCAAATCGACAAACTCTTTGCAAAAGAACTTTCTCAATAGTTTAGAGTGCTGCAATTGCTGATAAAACAACACATAATTCAAAACATATATGACAAACTTAAACAAATATATTTTACTGGCGCTGGGTGCCTTGATTTTGCTCTCGTCGTGCGAGAAAGACGAGACTGTGGTGAAACGCCGTGGCGAGCGCCAAGTGTATGTGCTCACTTACGATGGTCAAATTTATGACATGATGGGCGACATGATAATGCAGCTCCCCAACTGTGAGTATGCCAGTGAGATTATCAGCGATGGCGATGACTATTTTGTCTCAGGGAAAAGCACTAAGGACAAGGTGGGATACTGGAAAAACGGCAAGTGGAACACGTTGCACATCGATTTTATTGATAATGTGGCCCATGAGACGCAAGGAATAGCCAAGTGGGATTACTATATCTATCTCTTTGACTATCCTTATATTCTGAAAAACAGTGGTATTTTCCCTCTTGACGATTGCGAGAATTTCAATCCTTCGGGTCAGTGCATCGCTGTAAGCAACGGCAAATGCTATCTTGCCGGAATGGAATACCACGAAGATGAGCCAAACGACGCTGTGCTCTATTATGAGCATAAGGGGCGCTTTGCCAAGGCCATCCTTCCCAAGCCCAGCCCCGAGATGAGCGGTCACGCGACCACCATCTATGCCTACGACACCGACCACACCATCGTGGGCGGTCATGTGGGGACTGAGCCATGCATCTGGGTTGACCAGCAACTGCAGTTGCTACCTCGCACCTATAATGGGTCAGTTTATGAAGTCGATCTACCGCTTGCCCACGTGAGTTCGGTGACTCAACTCAATGGTCACATCTATGCGGCAGGCTATGAGACTGATGATGACGGCAACGACAGAGCTGTTCTGTGGGTCGATGGTGTGCCGCAGCACATCCAGAATGAGCATAGTAAGAAAATCATATTTTCCTTTGCCGAGGAGTTGATAGCCTACGGCGAGGACTTGTATATGCTCACCTTTGAATGTTACGAGCAAGAGTTTCCCAATGGCGAGAAAGACACCAAGCTTGATATCCTTATTTGGATGAACGACAGAGTCATTGCCAAGTACAATAATATTGACATTGTTAATTTCACAGTGGTATAGTTCATAGGATACAAGCTGACAAGGCAATAGCAATAGCAATAGTAACTGAACTATAAACTAAGAACTAAAAATAACGGTAAACGATATGAGATTTTTTAGACTTATAATCATCTTAGTCCTTGCAAGCGTAGTTTTTTCAGCGCAAGCACAAATCGTGACAAAAATATTAGGCAAGGAACAACAACAATTCAACGTCGATAGCATCATTCAGGACTTTGATAAACGTCCGTTTTTTGGCATCTTCAAGGACAACTATTTTGCTCTTGGCACAACATTGAATCATAAACCCAATGAGTATAACAGCGACGTGAAGTTCCAAATCAGCTTCCGCCAGCGACTCACCAAGTCGATACTGCCTTTCCACAGCTACATTTTCCTGAGCTATTCACAGAAGGCGATGTGGAACATCTTTGAGGAGTCGCTGCCCTTCCATGACCTGAACTTCAATCCCGGAATTGGTGTTCAGACTCCAATTTTCATTAAGAGCCGACTTGTGGGAAGTACCCTGATTATGGTTGAGCATGAGTCTAACGGTCGTGATGGCGAGGCATCACGCAGCTGGAACAAAATATCGTTTGCAGGTTCGGCATTTATGAACCGCAACTTGATGCTGCATGCCAAGGCGTGGATTCCTATCATTGACGGTCAGCAGAACAAGGACATCCTCAAGTACAGCGGTATCTTCCAGGGTGGTGCGCAATTTATCTCCAACAACAGGCGTTGGGTTGCCGACGTGACCTTCGTCAAGCGCCAGGGCTGGAACTTCAGTTTCAACACCATCATTAACGTGGGCTTTCGCATCCGCGAAAAGGACAACCAGTTCCTTATGCTGCACTTCTACGACGGCTACGGCGAGAACATGCTCGACTACAACAAGTATCACTGCCGCCTGCGCCTGGGACTGCTCATCCGCCCATCGTTCTTCAGCGACTTCTAAATAGCGCTTCGCGCAGTTTAGAGTTTGGAGTTTAGTAGGTTAAGAGCTGAGTCCACTTTAAAAAATAAAAGCACACGAATTAAACTAATTTCAACGAATTTTATTTAATTGATATTCAATTAGTTTTTAATCGTCTTTAATCGTTTGAATATTTGAATCAGCACAAAATGCCACTTTGTTAAAGTGGACTCAGAGCTATTAACTAACAACTGTGAACTGCAAACTGTAAATTATGAACTATGAGTTAAGAGCTATATTGGTGTTGTTAATGCTTTGTGTGCCAGTGCTGTCGTGGGGACAGACATTGCCGCATGACACTGTGCCTGAGCAACAATACACTGTGCCTGAGCAGCAAGACACAGTGCAGCACCTTAGCAAACTCCAGAAATTGAAACAAAACGTCGCGAATCGCATCAGCGACAAGCTCAACGAGCCTTACGACACCACACGCAACAGCGGTTACTGGTGGCGTGCCATGAAACACGGCAAAGTAAATTTCAAAGATAGTACCATGGGTTATCCCAAGTTTGTCAAGTTTTGCTATAAAACTTACGTTTGGGGCGACCGCGCTTTCAACAGCTACGACAGTGCCTATGTTGTGGGCACCGGGAAGAACTGGAAACTCATTCTCAAGAGCAACAACTGGGTTGATTCTTACATTGGCACACCCTTCAACGACGTGAAAATGATAGTGAACAGCAATCTGGTGTCTAACATTGGTGTGTCGTTGTCGTTCATGGCGGTGAGTGTGGGTTATTCGGTGAGCGTGAGCAACCTGCTCCATGGCGGCAAACTCTCCAAAAAGTTGGATTTTTCTTTCACCTGTGCCCGATTTACCGCCGATGCCTTTTATTGGGAAAACAAGAATGAAGTCAACGTCATTTTCTCGGACAAGAAGTTAGATGACGACCGTCATAAGTTCAGAATGTCGGGGGTTACCCGCAAGGCAATGGGTTTGTCGGCTTATTACTTTTTCAATAACCGCCGTTATGCTCAAGCCGCCGCCTACTGCTTCTCAAAGTATCAAAGGCGAAGTGCCGGGTCATGGTTGGCGGGTATAAGTTTGCAGCACTTCGACGTGAAATTTGATGTGGAGCAATTGCCCGAGCAGGCGCGGGTTTATATCCCATCGCAAGAGGAGGCTCCACGCGTTCTCTATAACGACTATTGCGTGCTTGTGGGCTACGGTTACAACTGGGTGTTGGGGCGCAAATGGCTAATGAATTTCACTTTTACTCCCTATGTCGGCTACCGCTATAACATCCTGCCCCAGCCGGGCGAAAAGCAAGGCGACATCTCGCTCAATTTTCGCGGACGCATAGGAGCCGTTTATAACCACAAGCAGTTCTTTGTGGGGCTGCAAGGCTATGCCGACCATCATCGTTACAAAAGAGATGACAGCCGCTTAGTAAACTCAATGCTTGAGTTCTCTGCTCTGGCAGGAATTAGGTTTTGAGTTTTTTTATCATACGATTAAGACGATTAATAACAAATTCTCATGTAGGGTTTCAAAAAGCTGTTAAGCCATTAAAAATCGTCTGAAAACCTGCCGTCATGATTGTTTCCAAAAGTTCGGTTTAATTTTTTATAATGTATGTTTGCATTATTATTAAAAATGTGGTACTTTTGCAACTTAATCATAATTGTGTTTTTTTGTAATTATTTTGCTACTAGGCGATGAGAAAGGCATTATCTTTTTTGTTTATTTTATCTTCTTCTATATAAATTAGATAAACTTGCTCTTTTTCATTACTGTTTTGAGATAAATATTGATATAAATGAGGAACAAAAGAAGAATGAACTCCTGCAAGATACGGCACAAAAGTTTCTAAATATTTTAGAATTTGAATTGACATTATTGGAATACAAATATGAACCCATTGAAAAGGATATATTAGACACAAAAAACTATTTATTACATTAGTTAGTCGGGAATAATCACTATCAATAAAAACTATTTTTTTCTCAAATAATAAAAGACGAATAATTCTTATGATATTTTTAATTCTAAATAATTTCATTATTTCACAAAGATTACTATTTAATATATTTGTATCATTAGGCAAATCAAGTTTAACAATATTATTGTAAGTCTTCTTATTTTTTCTATTATAAATATAATCAGGCAAAGGAAATGAAACAATTGAGAATTTATTAGGGTTAGGAATTGAATCAATTAAATACATTAATATTTCATTTAATTCTAACTCGTCATTATAAGCTTGATATTCAATGATTTTAAAAATACATTCAAGGCTTTGCTTTATTTGCTTTGTATAAGGATATTTTGATATTAAAGCTAAACAATATGGAATATATATAAATTTTTTAAATTCAAGCTCTTTATAAGCCTGCAATTCTTCAAAATATTTATTAGATTTAGTATTCATTACATTCAAATCAGTTTCTTTAATTTTGTCATCGAATTGCTTTAATTTAAGTTTTAAAGGATAATTATCATACACTTTATCAAAATCATTTTTCTCCATTTTCAAATAAAAATGGTAAGTCATAATATATAATCTTTCCCCTTTATTATTAGTTAATAAAGTCAAATAATCTTTCATTTTCTCAGGATCTGAATCAGAGTGACAAATTTTGATACCAGCAGGAAAGCATAAAGTAGCTGCCAAATCACTTATTTCAATTTCATCGTTATCTTCCAAAGGATATCGCATTAATATTTCTGGGTTCATAGATCTCAAAATAGAGCAAGATTTATGAGAACATTGAGATGGATAAGATTCACTGTTCTCTATGATAGAAGAATTTTTGAAAGGAATTGAAGTTATAAAAAAGCCAGAACAAAATGTGTCTCTCTTTGGTATATGTTTTTTTAATTTTTTCTTCTCGTTAATTTCATTTAAATATGATTTATAATCCATTGATGTCAAAAGATTATCTTTATCTGATTTTTCTTCATATTCTTCTATTA
>CALAVD010000077.1 GCA_937892085.1 uncultured Prevotellaceae bacterium | reverse complement strand
CTTGATGTTTTTGATAAGGGCTTCACTAGAATAAGTAGCACCGGTTGCGACATCGGCTTTTAGGTTGATGGCCTCGTCCACAGTCTTTCCTATGAACTGCTTGAACACCTTTTCTTTGGCCTTGTTGAAATAGGATGGAGTCTCCTTGTTGTCGAGTGCTGAGATGCTTGTGACGCGCCCATTGGTGATGGTGATGTTCACTGGTGTGGGACCGTTATATCCCACCACTTTCTTGGCAATTTCACCAGTGTATATCACCTGTGGGCTGATTTTGCTCTTTGCCATCGTGATTGGTGCAAAAGCAATTGCGGCAATAAGTGCTAAAAATGTGAATTTGATTTTTATCATAATAGTTTTGTTAGATTATATTTTTCTGTCAATTAGACTGCAAACTTAGTTAAAATATTAACCACAGAATAGCGGAAAAAGTGTATTTTAACATTTTTAGAGAAAAAAATGGTGTAAAAATGTATTTTTTACTTTTTTTATCGCAAAGAATGCACTACCTTTGTTTTTTGATTTGATGACAGGCACGCGAAGCAGTGCCTCATGAATGAAGTTAGACTAATGACTATTGCCGAAGATATAAATGCTTGCATCGAGGTGCTTAACCGTGGTGGGTTGATACTGTATCCCACCGACACCATTTGGGGGATAGGCTGCGATGCCACCAATGCCGATGCAGTGAAGAAGGTGTATGCCCTCAAGCAGCGCAACGATAACAAAGCCTTGATTGTGCTGCTCGATAGCGCAGAGCATCTTGACCATTATGTGGTGAACGTCCCCGAGATGGCTCGCGAGCTGCTCGACGTGGCGGTTAAGCCCCTCACTATAATCTATGATGGAGCCTATAATGTGGCGTCTAACCTGCTTGGCGATAACGACTCGCTTGGGATACGTGTCCCTCATGATGAGTTCTCGCAACGGTTGTGCGCCGAGTTTGGCAAGCCACTGGTCTCCACCTCGGCCAACGTGAGTGGCGAGCCAGATCGGAAGAGCGT
>CALAVD010000076.1 GCA_937892085.1 uncultured Prevotellaceae bacterium | reverse complement strand
TTGAAGACAAAATCACTCAAAACTGATTTTGGGTGACGCAAAACCGAAGTCAGGAAATCGTCGAGTCGCTCCTGGGTTAAGTTTCCTTGAGTTGACTATAAAACGAAGCTCGCAACTGTTTCAGCAGTTGCGAGCTTCGTTTATGTCGATAATGTTACTTCTTGGTGGTCTTGATAGTTTCTATGATATATGCCAAGTCTTCATCGCTGACCATTGGGCCGCTGGGGAGGCACAGGCCTTTCTTGAATAGCTCCTCGCTGACGCCGTTGACGTAGGCAGGAGCATCTTTGAAGACTGGTTGCAGGTGCATGGGCTTCCACAGTGGGCGGCTCTCGATGTTTGCTGCATCGAGTATCAAGCGCAGCTGGTCATAGTCCATTCCGAACTTCTCTGGCTCTACGGTGATGGTGTTTAGCCAGTAGTTGGGCTCCATATAATCTTCGGGGGCGACATGAAGTTCAATGCCGTCGATGTCTTTGAACGCTTCTTGATACACATCTTTGGTGTGGATGTGATGGGCGAGGTGGTCGCCCACAATAGTCATCTGCCCACGGCCGATGCCGGCACAGATGTTGCTCATGCGGTAGTTGTAGCCTATGTGTTCGTGCTGGTAGTATGGGAACGGTTCGCGGGCCTGGGTTGCATAGAACAGTATGCGCTTTGCCGCTTCCTCATCGGGGCAAATTAAAGCACCGCCGCCACTGGTGGTGATCATCTTGTTGCCATTGAAACTCATCACGCCATAGTCGCCGAAAGTGCCAACCACCTGCCCACGATAACGAGAGCCGAAGCCCTCGGCTGCGTCCTCGAGTACAGGGATGTTGTAACGTTTTGCCACCTCCATAATCTCATCGATATAAGCCGGCATGCCATAGAGATAGACGGGGATTATAGCCTTGGGCTTCTTGCCTTTAGCAATGCGGTCCTTGATAGCATCCTCAAGCAGATTGGGATCAATGTTCCAAGTCTTAGCCTCGCTGTCAACAAAGACAGGTGTCGCCCCAAGATAAGTCACTGGATTAGCACTCGCCGCAAAAGTAAACGACTGACAAATCACCTCATCGCCAGCCTTCACGCCAAGATTCACCAGCGCGAGATGAATCGCAGCCGTCCCAGCGCTCAAAGCAACAACCTTCTTGTTGAGTGGTAAGGCCTCCCTCAATCCCCCCTGAAGGGTGGAGGCACATTGTCCTCCATTTATGGGGTCAGGGTGACATCGTGAGTTGATGAACGCCTCAAGATCCGCCTCAAAACCATTGACATTCGGTCCAAGAGGCACCACCCAATTGGTATCAAATGCCTCCTGAATGTATCTCATCTCATTGCCCGACATATGGGCAAGGCACAAATAAACTCTGTTCGCCATAGTTTTATTTTTTATATATGTGCGACATCTTCGAAGTCGCTTTCGTTATTATCCTTCCATCATCTGCAGGTTTACGCCTGCGGT
>CALAVD010000075.1 GCA_937892085.1 uncultured Prevotellaceae bacterium | reverse complement strand
TAAAGAGATAATCTGAGGTGCGGCGAAAACGAGAGAGTCTTATTTGTATTTATTTATAAGACTCTCGACTCGTGCCGCCACATGGCATTGCGCAACAACAAGCAGATGACCGTGGAGCAGCTCAAGATAGAGCAGGCGGGCTACCAGCGCAAGGAGGCCGAGGCTGCCTATAAGCCGTCGATAGACTTTGCCGGCACCTATCTTCACACAGGCCGCAACATCTCGCTTGTTGACGTCAATAACATCACGCCATCTCAATTTTTGAATCCCGCGACAGGCAACTACGATTTTGCCTTCGACGCATTGGCAGGTCTGGGAATTTCGATTGATGGCAAATATGTGGACGCTGCCACTCAAAAAGTGAAAGACGCTCTCACCTTTGATGCCAAGAACGTGTTTGCTGCGGGCATTTTAGTCACTCAGCCCATCTATATGGGCGGCAAAATCAAGGCTTTTAACCAGATTACGAGATATGCCGAGCAGATTGCTCAGTTACTTCACGACAATAAGGCTGAGGATGTGATTTGCGAGGTTGACCAAGCCTACTGGTTAGTGGTGTCGCTAAAGTCAAAGGAGCGCCTTGCTGAGAGCTTCCTTGACCTGGTGACCAGCCTCGACAACGACGTGAAGAAGATGATGGAGCAGGGCGTGGCTACACGCGCCACATTGCTGAGCGTGGATGTGAAGGTGAATGAGGCTAATGTGGCACTAACCAAGGTGCGTAATGGTGTGACATTAGCACGCATGGCTCTGGCGCAGCTCTGCGGCGAGCCTCTCGATGAACCTATGATTCTTGCCGATGAGCTGCGCGATGACCTTGACGTGTCAATTCGTCCAAGCACTGTCGATATGGCGCAGGTGTATGACAGCCGTAACGACTACAATGCTCTCGAACTTGGTGTGAAAGTCTTTGACGAAAAAGCCAAGATTGCCCGCAGCGAGATGCTTCCCACCGTGGCTGCTGTGGGCAGTGTGTTTACCTCTAATCCTCATGTGTATAACGGCTTCAAGAAGGAGTTTGGTTTCAATTATGCCATTGGTGCTGTGGTTAAAATTCCACTGTGGCACTGGGGCGGGTTGAGCAACAAATACAAGGCTGCGCTTGTTGATGCCAAGATTAAGCGCCTTGAAATGGACGAAATTAAAGAGAAGATAGAGTTGCAGGTCACTCAGGCGAATTTCAAATATCAGGAGGCTTACAAGACCTACGAGACCACCAAAGCTAATCTCGCTAAGGCCGACGAGAACCTGCGCGTGGCACAGCTTGCATTCCGCGAGGGCATGGCCACCAGCGATGAGGTACTCATCGCACAGACGGCATGGCTAACAGCTCACAGCGAGAAAATCGATGCCGAGATTGAAGTGATGATGTGCGACGTTTACCTCTCAAAGGTAACAGGAAATCTAAGTGTTAAGTGACAAGTGAACAAAAGAACAGAAAACCGATAAGATATAATTATGGGAAAGAATAATAAAGAAGAAAAAAAGTACGAAGATGGCACCAAGGCCGAAGGGGTCCCCACCTTTGAAGAGAAGAAGGGAACTACCGAGGAGGTGAAAGCTCCCGAAGCTGCGGCAAAAGAGCTTGTGAAAACTGAGAAAGCTGCCGACAATAAGTCGCTTAGTGAGCAAGAGACGAAAGCTAAGCGGCGCAAGATTAGGCAGGCTAAGCGCTTAGCGCTCATCGGCTCAATGCTCATCTTGGTGGCGGTGGTTGCCGGCATGGCAATTTGGGGCATCATGCACCTGCGCCCCAGCGACAAGGCCATTCAGGGTCAGGCCGACTGCGAGGTGGTGCGCGTGTCGGGCAAACTTGGCGGACGCTTAGTTGAGCTTTATGTCAAGGAAGGCGACTATGTCCACAAGGGTCAGCGTCTTGCCAAGATTTACTCCTCTACCACCGATGCCACTTATTCTAAAGCCAAAGAGATGAAAAACGTGGCTGCCAACCAGAACCTAAAGGTGGAGCGTGGCACCCGTTATGAGATAATTGAGTCGGCACGCAAAATGGTTGATCAGGCCAAGTCGGCGCGTCAGCAGGCAATCGCTGCCGAGGAAATTACCCGTAAGACATACGAGCGCACCAACAACCTCTTTAAGGAAGGCGTAGTCACCGAGCAGAAACGTGACGAGGCAAAGGCGGCTCTTGATGCTGCCACTGCCGCCGTGGGAACTGCTAACGCCGCAGTGGAGGCTGCCGAGGCTCAATTGCAGATGGCTCAAAATGGTGCTCAAGCCGAGGACAAAGCTGCGTCACGAAGTATGGAGAATGTGGCTCAGGCTTCTGTGAGAGAGGTAGAGGCGCTTCTCGAAGACGAGTATCTGATTGCCCCATGCGACGGTGAGATTACAAGCATCTATCCCCATGTAGGCGAGCTTGTGATTATGGGCTCTCCCATCATGACCATTGCCAATATTGAAGACATGTGGGCGGCGTTCAGCGTGCGCGAGGAGAAACTCAATGACCTGCCAATGGGCAAGGTGATTGATGTGGAGATTCCGGCTTTGGATAACAAGAAAGCCCAGATGAAGATTTTCTACGTGCATGACATGGGCAGTTATGCCACTTGGAGCGCTACAAAGGCCTATGGCGACTACGACAGCAAGACCTTTGAGGTGAAAGCTAGACCCGTTAGTCCAATACCAAACTTTAGACCTGGCATGTCGGTAATTCTTAAATAAGTGTTAAGTGTAAAGGGTTAAGTTTTAAGTAGCTATATGGCCTAGAAATTATAGAAGTTATAGAAACTATAGTGTTTATAGAAAACTAACAACTCTCATGTTAAGAATCCTTGTCAATTCAATAATCCGTGGTTGGAAGCAGCTTGCTCGGCGGCCGTTGTACGTTTGCATGATGGTCATCGTCCCGCTTGTGAGCGCATGGTTCTTCTTCGACCTGATGGAGGATGGCGTGGTGAAACGCACACCCGTGGGGATTGTTGACCTTGACAAGAGTGACCTTTCACGCAAGCTCACCCGCAATCTCAACACATTGCAGCAGGTGGAAATAAAAACTACCTATGGCTCCTATCAGGAGGCTATCGATGCTGTGCAACGTGCTGAAGTGTTTGGCTTCTTCTTTATCCCCAGCGATTTCTCTACCAAAGCGTTGAGTGGCGAAAAGCCCACGTTGAGCTATTATATCAACTATTCCTATTATGCCCCTGCCTCGATGCAGTTTAAGGGTTTCAAAACACTCTCGGTGCTTGCCAATGGCGGCATTGTGAGTAGTGTGCTCACTACCGCAGGCATGCCTAAAGAGATGGTGAGTGCCACTCTGCAGCCGGTAGTGACTCACGTGCATCCGCTCAATAACCCGTGGTTGAGCTATAATTATTACCTTAGCAGCTCGTTTGTGCCCTGCTTGTTAGCATTGATAGTGATGCTTATCACGGTGTTTAGCATAGGCATGGAGTGGCATGCCGGCACCAGCCGCAACTGGCTGCGCACTGCCGACAATTCAATCGTTCTTGCCACTTTCACCAAGCTGTTTCCACATTCCTTCATATTCATTAATGTGGGTTTGGCGATACAATACATGATGTATGTAAAATATGGCTTCCCGTTGAACTGCAACCCGTGGAATATGATAGTGGCGATGGCATTGCTGGTGTTTGCCTGTCAAGGGTTTGCGCTATTCATTATCAGTTTGGTCCCCAATTTCCGTTATGCTTCCACGATATGCACGCTGCTTGGTATGCTGTCGTTCTCGTTCTGCGGTTTTTCGCTGCCCGAGGAGGTGATGTATTCTTGGATCTCACCATTAGGCTACCTGATGCCCATCAAGTATTTCTTCTTGATAAATGCCGACCAGGCGTTGAATGGCATTGACTTGTCCTACTCGCGATTCTACTATGTGATGCTGATACTTTATAGCCTTCTCCCTATCACTATGCTATGGAAGTTGAGAAAGCATTGTCTTGACCCATTCTATATTCCTTGATTGATGATGAAGCACGACAGTAAAATATTGAATTGGCTGCACAGCATAGTGCTCTCAATGAAGCAGGAGTTCAAGCACATCTTCCGCGACGAGGCGGTGGTGATATTCTTCGTTGTGCTGGCGGTGGTCTATCCTCCTCTCTACTCGCTAATCTATAACCCTGAGGTGGCGCGCGACCAGGCTGTGGCTGTGGTTGATGACAGCCACTCGGAGCTGAGCCGTCAGTTTGTGCGTGACCTTGATGCCAGCCCCGATGTGAACGTGGTGGCCTATGCCAGCGATATGGACGAGGCTCGTGAGCTCATGGCAACCAAGAAATGCTATGGAATAGTGTATTTCCCTGCCGATTTCGAGACCGAGGTGATGCGCGGCAATCAGGGCCATGTGTCGCTCTATTGCGACATGAGCGTGATGATGCGCTACAAGGCGATGCTTACCGCTCTCACCAATGTGCAGATGGAGACTTGCTCAAGGTTGCAAGGCGACAAGTCGTTCAATATCGTGAGCATGGACGGTGGCCTGGTAGATAGCCGTCAAGTGCCAATTGGCAACACGGCGATGGGTATCGCTTCGGCAGTGTTGCCGTTCATCTTGGTGTATGTGCTTCAGCAAGGCATGATAATGGGTATTGCCATGCTTCATGCCGGCAGTATGGGTCGTCGTCGCCGCAACCGTGGCATCGACCGCCTCGATGAGGTAAAGGCCACACCTGGCGCGATGCTCATGGGCAAGACGCTGGTTCACCTGTTTTATTACCTGTTTCCTGCCATCTTTGCTTTGCACGTTGTGCCCATCATCTTCAAGTTCCCCATGAACGGCAATTTCCTTGAGATTGCCATGATAATATTCCCATTCCTGATTGCCTCGTCATTGTTTGGGCAGATAATGCGAGTGTTTGTCAACAACCGTGAGGGCGTGTTCCTCCTCTTAGCGTTCACTTCGCTGATTTTCGTGTTCCTGACAGGTGTCTCATGGCCTCATTACCAGATAGCGCCTTATTGGGATGTGTTGAGCAGGATGATACCTGGCTACTGGGCTTCGACAGCCTATGTGCAGATGCAGGTGAATGGTGCTTCGCTCTCGCAGATGAGCGACATCTACATAGCTCTGTGGGTGCTCGTGGTGATTTATTTTGTTTTAGCCTACCTCGTGGAGCTTGTGGTGCTGCGTCCTCGTTACCGCGCTATGCAGCTGGAGTGCGAACTCGACCCCGAAGCGATGCATAAGCGCACCCTCTACCTACAGGGCGATGATGACATGCTCAATCCTGAACTGCTTGACGAAGATGAAGAATAATCTTCCTCAAGTGTGGTGTCAAATAGTTTCCAGAAATCTACTGTAATTCTTCAGTTCCTAAAATGATGTTGAAGCCGTAGGTGACGTCGGCGATGTTTACTGTGCCGTCTCCATTGAGGTCTAATTTCTCGTCGTATTCAGTCTCGATACCGAGCAGGTAGTTGTAGATTTGGGTGATGTCGGAGACGGTGATGGCGTAGGGCTCTACAAAGTCGTCGCGCCAGCGCATTAATTGCTTGGAAATGTGCTCATGATTATTCCTATACCATTCCATCACATATCTCACTTCCTCATAAATGTCTTCTTCGATTATAATTCTCTCATCATAATCCTCTCCCTCTTCCACTCCCTCACCAATATCTTTCCACATATTATATTCACGCTTCCAGGCACCGCTCTCTATAAAGCGGCGGGCTATTGTCTTGATGTGACTTTCAAGGTTGGAGGGTGAGAGGTAAGTGTCTTGCAACTCCTCCCAACGCCGCGCCACGCGGTTCTTGAAGTCATCGATATTGTACATTTTTATTCGGTTGAAAGGTGCGAAGTTATCAAAGTCGGAAGATCCTGCAACTTCATCTGTGCCGGGTGTGGCTGACAGCCCTGCTGCATCCCACAGCCTGGTCAGCGCCGCAGCGGATCCGCCGACCCCGGAAACA
>CALAVD010000074.1 GCA_937892085.1 uncultured Prevotellaceae bacterium | reverse complement strand
AGCTGCCATCTTGCGCGCTATTGTCTCGTTGATTACGGCATATTTTATGTCGCCACTCGCAACCATCATGAACAATTGTTCGGGACCATAATCGGGGTCTGAGACCACAAAGATGGTGTCGCCAATCTCACGCGACAGACTCATAATTCGGTCACGCATAGGTGAGCCCTTAACAATGGTCACCGTGTCGCCTGCCAAGTCGAGCTGCGACCTGATGGCTATCCCGCCATTGTTGCGCTGAACAAGCACCTGCTTATCGAGATATATAGCCTCGGAGAACAGGAAATTAGCCTTGTTCTCTCGCGTAACAGGAAATTGGGCGGCAAGGAAGTCATAAACGCCTTTGTCCAAACCTTCCAGAGCGGTGTTCAAACTGACGATGGGATGAAACTTCACATTGAGACTGCCAGTTCGAGACATCAGGTTGATTAGCTCATAATAAAAACCGCCTGTGGTGTCGCCATAGGTATAATAGGACAACGGGGAATACTCAATCGCCACATCGATGGTGTCGCCAGCACTCGCCTGGTCAATGCGATTATGACCTGACACCATTGCAGGCTCTTTACCACAGTTCTTAAGCAAGAACATCAGTCCCACAACCACCAGCAGCAACACGACATAAAGGGCAAGTTGCCATCTCTTTGTCTTTGAAATCTGCTTGAGCATTATTTTCACTTTTTTGAGCATAACAGTCCGTTAGTTAGCAAAATCTACCGACACGCCAATCTGGAAGCGACCAGGATTCAAGGGATAGTGCGGAATAGAGAAATAGTTGTTGCCCCCCACCAGCCCCTTGTTGACATGGCTATACATCACATAAAAACGAGCTCTTTTCAACTTGAAGTTGGCATACACGTCGGCAAAGGCAAAATTGCCGCATTCCACCTCGTTCTGGTTATAGAAAACCATAGTGGCAGGATTGTAATTGGGAGCGTAATACTTGGTATAGTAGTTGCAATCCACACCAATCTGCACATCAAGCACTTTTGCCACTTTAAATTTCAAGTACAGATTGCTGAAGATGGCAAACTTGGGCAACGGCAACACATCGGCGCTCGAAGATGTTTGATACACCACATCGTTATCCCAGTTAAAGATGCCAAAACCAAGATGATTGCTCAGCGAAGCATTGAAAACATGCACTGCCGTGGAACTCTGCTCGGGAACAGCGAGGGAATTGAAGTAGATGTAGTTGTTCAACGTTTCGTAACCTACATTGAAGGTGGTATAAATCCATGGCAAGTCGAGCCTTCCACCCACTCTGAAGCGTTGAGTCTTTGAGAAGCTGTTATCCCAAGCGTAATGGTTGGAGACAAACTGCTTGAGCAGGTAAGGAGCCTCCAAGTTCTTGAAATATCCGTATGCCTTGAGCGACACCGTGTCGCCAAAGAGCTTGAAGCGGGTGCAGATGTTTCCTTCCACGTCAATGTCGCCAGCCACATCGCCAAGCACACCAAACTGTGCCGTAGCGCCGTAGGTCAATATCGAGCCATGCTGCTTAGTCAACTGGCCTCCAACCCAAATCAGCTGCTGAGTCTTCTTGGCAGGAACCGACACCGGCAACGCCATGAGGTCCTCAGGAAGCTCGGTGCCACTCACGGTGTCAACCACCTGCTTATAACTACGCACCTCATGTGTGGCATAGACCGAGAAGCCAAATTTGGCATATTTGTTGAAGCCTTCAAGCAAAGCCACACCCAGAGTGTTGCGAAGGCGCCACAAGCGCGTAGTCTCGTCAGTGCCGGTCAGTGACAGATAGGTGTTGTCGAAATATGTCCTATCTTGTGTAGCATTGGAGTTTAGGAACAGGTGTTTTGTGGTTTTGAAGTCGGCAGTCCACACAAACCGTGTGACAGGGATATAGGTGCGACCTATTATAGTGTCGGTCACCGAATCGCGCTGATACTTGTAGTGACCCACTTTGTAGCTCTGGTTCAGATAAACCTCAGTGCCCGTCAACTTGCTGTGAGCCGCTGTGAGATAGGTGGGGATGCTCTTGTTATCCACCTTAGTCTCACCACCTTGCACCTTGGCAGGGTCGGTAATATATAGGTCATCGGTAATGCCGCCGTTCTCCTTGCCCAGATAGTTGTAGCTGTTGAAGAAGGTCTGCATCTCATAACGATCGCCCATATAGCTACCAAAGAGGCTCCAACGGAAATTCTTGTCGGCCTGGTAATTATATGAGCCTTTTGAGTAGATATAGTCTATACCAGCGCCAAGCTGCAGCCGCTTACCCACGTTTCCCGAGAAGGTGAACTGTGTGCGGTCCTGGTTGCTGTATTTGTTGCCACCGGTAGTGTGCGAGATGAGAGTCATGGGAATGCGAGTATTGTAGTAGCGCTGGGTCTCCACACTTGGCAGCCAACTCTCAATGGCGTCGGCGAAGAAGAACTCGCTCACCTGCTTGCGTTCGAAGAATATTTGGTTCTGCCCCGAAGCGCCAAAGTTGCCAGTCGCAGCCCAAGCAAGGCTCTGATGCGAAGGTATCGATGCCTTGTGGTAATTGAGAAACAGAGTGTCGATTGTTGAGGGATATTGCAAGCCCAGCGGCTCGCTAATCGACCACGCGTAGCTCGGCTCTATCTTTACCTTCTTTGCTTTGACACTTGACGAGGACGTTCCCACCACTTGCCGCTCCGGCTCTTGAGCCACCACAAATAATGCCCACAGCATTGCAACGCCGAGCATCAATAGTGGTTTATATTTTAACACCTTATTCATTATTATCGTGCAAAGATAGCAACTTTAGCGCAATAAACGAGATTTGAGCAAAAGTTTTATCACTTTTTTATAAATTTCGATAACGAGAGGACAAAACGACAAGAGAAGAGAACAAAAGAACAAGATGAATACCCATCCCGACATGATGCCGTTGATTTTGCTGTCCTATTTGATTATCCCCAACTACTATATCTTCAGGTTTGCGCCACGCAACTCTCATCACACTTTGCCCCAAGGCTTTTTCATCCAAGTGCTCAGTTCGGTGGCATTCCTGATAATTATGATATCACTTCGATGGGAATCCTGGCGTTTATTATGAGTGTGTTGTCTCTCTTTTTCACCTACAAGCAACTTTTGACTATGGCATTTGGGCGACATTGTGGCGCTTGATTGCTACATTTACGAAACTGCCGATGGTTTCCCACCCTGTCCGTTTCTTGCCTTTAAGTATTCCGATGGCAGCATTCCAACATGTTGCTTAAAGGCCTTAGTAAAAGTTGCTCTTGCTCTAAACCCTACACTCTCGGAGATTGCGTCGATGGTGAGATTTCCATAATTGTCAACATCCTCCATGCGACGGCAAGCCTCTTTAACCCGATGCAAGTTGAGCAGGTTGGTAAAAGTCATACCGTAGTGCTCGTTAATGGTTTGTGACAGGTAACTAGTATTAGTACCTATTATTTCAGCAAGACGGCCCATTGTGAAAGTCGGACTGCAGATCTCACCAGTATTGTCGATTGCCTCGTTAATTTTATCGTACAGCTCCAATTTTTGAGATTCTTTCAATGCGCTGTCCTTATATTTGACTTCTTCTTTTTCGTTTTTGCGCTCTTCGTCAAGTCTTATTATATCTTTCATTCGATGATATAGTGCAGTGTTTTTCTCATTCAAAACCTTATTCTTGCGAATGATGAAGAAGGAGAACAGCAGAGTCAAAACAATGATGATTCCAGCCACCGCAAGATACACAGTTTGAAGCCTTTTTTGCTCGTTCATCTTATCAATCTCTGCATTCAACTCCTCAAGGCTGTAGGATAGTTGCGACGGAACAAGCCCTACAATATTCTTCATCAGTTTTTCCTTATTCTCGAGATAACAAACGTGGTATTTACTAGCTTGAGCGTCATTACCCATAGCACTATAATATTCCGATAGAAGTCGAAACGTCTCAACATTAATATCGGTCATGTCTTGATGACTCTTGAGGTCAAGGATTTTGCTGGCGCAATCTATAGCCTTGTCATAGCGTTTTTCGTGAAAATAGGTAGTAGCCATGCACATAAGCACCATATACTCCTCACGAGCAATATCTTGAGTACCTTCACCCTTGATGTCGTCGCTCATCTTCTGGTAATACACTCTGGCCAGATTGTAGTCTTTATGCTTAACTGCCAAGTTACCATCAAGAAAATGCCGAACCAATCTCCAGTCGGCGGTGCTTTTGGGTATTCTGTCATCAATCCATTGCTTCATTTCTTGATGGACATCTTCATCTCCAACCCCATAAGGCATATTAAGCATCACAAAGTTGATGTAACTGCTGATAACCATGTCCCACTCTTGTATTTGGCATGCAGCATCAAAACTCCTGCGGTAGTACTCTCCAGCCTTTGTTTTCTTGTCCTCAGGAGGGAAAAGGAACTCATACAGGTTATACAAATTGCCCATATTTAGCAAGATGTAAGGCTCCATTTTAAAATATTTAATTTCATGACACAGGTCATAGGCCATCTGTAAATTTTGATAAGCACTCGTGTGGTTATTAAAATGAATTGTGTTGAGCACCCCCATCTCGTTAAGTGCTCTCACAACAAGTTCCTTTTCTTTTACCGAAGCTTGTGGTTTGTTTCGCGCAGCAATTATTGAGTAGCACATCATTGCACTATCGGCTTTCAATGGGTCAGCATTGTACTTGCCACCCATTTTCAACAGTTCCTC
>CALAVD010000073.1 GCA_937892085.1 uncultured Prevotellaceae bacterium | reverse complement strand
CCACAAACACATAGTCGCCCTGCTTCACTCTCGCTGTGAAGCAGGGCGACTATGTGTTTGTGGAACCGGGCACTCTTCATGCTATCACTGCTGGCAGTTTGGTGTTTGAGATTGAGGAGGGCAGCGATTTCACTTACCGTTTCTACGACTACGGTCGCACCGACGCTCAAGGCAATCCTCGTGAGCTCCACATCGATAAGGCGACAAGTGCCCTCGATATTGACTTGAAATCTACTGTCAAGAATTATATTGGTCAAGAGATAACAGAGAAAACTTATAGCACAAAACTGATAAACAATATTGATATTTACACTAACGAAAGCTGCACAATCGAGTGTTTCACATTCGTCAACGGCACATTAACTGCCGAGGGTGTTGACGTGGCGCATGGCTCTACCATCATGCTGTGGCCTGGCGAAACACTCGACACCCACCTTGTGGAGCTTGCTTTCGTTTCAAAAATAAAGGAGGAGAACTTATGATTTATTCACCATCATTAATGTGTGCCAACTTTGACAACCTCAAGGCTGAGACTTTTGCCCTTGAGGCTGCTGGTGCCTCACGTCTGCATCTTGATGTGATGGACGGGCGATATGTGCCCAATTTTGCTATGGGACTTGGCGATGTGAAGTCGGTGTGCCGCAACACGTCGCTTGTAACCGAGTTGCACATGATGATTATGGAGCCCAGCCGATACATCAAAATTTTTGCCGATGCAGGAGTTGACATCATGTATTTTCATCCCGACAGCGATAGCCACCCCATGCAGGTGATTCAAAAAATCAGGAAAGAAGGACGCAAGCCTGGCATTGTCATCAATCCAGAGACCACAATAGAGAGTCTTACAGAGTACTATGATATGGTTGACAACGTGTTGCTGATGGGCGTGAAGCCAGGTAATGCTGGGCACATCTATTTGCCATACGTAGAAGAAAAGATTGGACAGTTGCTCGAGCTAAAGGACAAGTACAACTTGGAGATTATCATGGACGGCGCATGCACCATCGAACGAATGAAGCGATGGGGCCGGCAAGGTGTTGATGGCTTTGTGCTGGGCACGTCCTCGCTCTTTGGCCACCTGGGTACATATAAAGAGATTATTAACCATATTAAGTGCGAATGCGGCGATTAAAGCGATGAAAATTAAGCTTTTAGTAATGGACGTTGATGGTACTCTCACCGATGGCAAGATTAATATGGGCCCTGATGGAGAGGTGTTCAAGGCGTTTGACATAAAGGATGGTTATGGCATCAACGAGATACTGCCAGCTCACGGCATAGTGCCAGCCATTATCACTGGCAGGACATCGACGATTGTCGAAAACCGTGCGCGTGAGCTTCACATCACCGAGCTGTATCAAGGCAAGCACGACAAGCTCGACACCCTGAAGGCAATTATGACCAAGTATGGTTGCTGTCGCGATAACGTGGCCTACATAGGCGATGACATTCTTGACATCGTGTGCATGCGTGAGTGTGGCGTGGTGGGGTGCCCTGCCGACTCCTGCCGGCAAGTGAAAGACATTGCGCATTATGTGTGCAAGAAGAATGGCGGCGATGGGGCAGTGCGTGAGTTCATTGAGTTCATTGTCGAGAACAATGATAAGTAATTAAGGTCGGTTTTTACTTTTTCTTTTTTGAAAAAATTAGGCAAAGATTTTGCTGTTAAAGAAAATTGTAGTAACTTTGCCCCGCTTTTCGCAATCTCTGGCAAGAAGTTTAGGCGTGAGCCTATTAGAGTGG
>CALAVD010000072.1 GCA_937892085.1 uncultured Prevotellaceae bacterium | reverse complement strand
TATTGCTTGCACTATCCCTTTGCTGCATGATGGGAGTTAATGCTCGAGTCAACAAGGACGAGAAAATAAGTAGGCTTGATGCCATGATTGCCGATTCTAAACTAAAGTTTAGCATTGGCGATAAGGCCGTGTTCTTGCCAGGCAATGAGGCTGAATGGCGCAACGGTGTGGAAGGTTGCAGAGTGGTGAACTGCTATAACGAGAATGATGAAATAGACCATTTGGGCTTTCTCCTTGATGGTAGCGACGACCTCGATAGCAGCAATCGCTATTATGAAATAATGATGTTCAAGGGAAAGGTGCTGACTTACAGGCCAAAAGACGCTTTTGCCTATCATCGAGAGGCAGGACAATGGGACATGATAGTGTTCCGAAATCTTAAAGGCCCTGTGCTCGACGTGGCATTGCGCTGCAAGGGCGACCCACGTGAAGAGGTGAAAGCCGACATGCAGGACATGATTAATGGTGTGTGGGTTGGAGCCAATGGCGACACCGTGGTGCTCGGGCCCATTCAAGGCTACAATAGCCGCTGGTTGCCAGGCACTGATTATGAGCTGAGCTATGAGCCTCGCAACCGCGAGCAGCAAGGCTATAGAGAGCTATTGTTGCAATATGTGCCCGAGCGCATGAAACGAGTGCACATGCCTAGGCCTTCGAAGAAGGTGGATGAAAACGGTGCTACGCACTATTATGCCGACGGCAAGGAGACTTCGCGCGAGGAGTATGAGCACTTGATGTCGATGCCATCGGGCTATGGTGGTCATGGCTCGTTGCATGGACCGCTATTGTGGTGGGTGAAACCCCAAGGCGACGAACTGGCAGTTGAGCTTAATGAACCTTTTGTAGAGGAACTCGACGCCTTCTATTCCAACTTCCGTGACGAGAAGTTTACCCTCAAGTGGGTTAGTAGCCCTTATAAGGATAATCCTAATCGCTGGGCTGTGCTCTCGATGCGTCCTGTCACGCGAGGCATGCTCTCGGTCTTCGACAAGAATGCGCTAAGTCGCATGCTCAACTATCTGAATTCCAGAAAAAATCTCACCGATATAGAAGAACTCAACAAAAACCTGATAAATACCATTGTCAACGGTGTGCAGGCCACAAAAAACACAACGAAGAGCACAACAAAAAAGACTTCAAAGAAAAAACGTAAAACCAGCAAAAAATAAGATAATCACTTTTTTAAGTGTAGAGTAATATGAAGAAACTGAAGAAGTTGCCATTGTTGGCACGAGTGATAATCGCTATAGTGTTAGGTGTTGGTCTGGGGCATGTGCTGCCGCTGGCTGTGGTAAGGGTGTTTGTCACCTTCAACAGCATTTTCAGTAATTTCCTTCAATTTCTGGTGCCGCTCATCATCATCGGTCTCATCACGCCAGCCATCAGCGATATTGGCAAGAGTGCCGGTAGGCTGCTTCTCATCACCACTATCATAGCCTATGGCGACACGGTGTTCTCGGGATATTTGTCCTATTTTACTAGTTCCACAATCTTTCCGTCGCTCATTGGTGGTAATGGTGTGGAGAATGTTGCCGAGATAAAGAACCTGGAGCCGTTTTTCACTGTCAATATTCCTCCGCTGGTAGATGTGATGTCGGCGCTGGTAACAGCGTTCACCGTGGGGCTTGGCATCGCTTTTCTGGGTAGCACGACCCTCAAAGCTGGCTTTGACGAGTTTAAGGAAATTGTTACCAAGACCATTGAGGTGGCGCTCATTCCACTATTGCCAGTGTATATCTTCGGCATCTTCCTTGAGATGACTCACACTGGGCAGGCATGGCGTGTTCTCAACGTGTTTATCTCTATAATAGGAGTGATTTTTGCCATGCACATCTTCCTGCTTGTGCTGCAATACTGCATAGCTGGAGCCATAGTGCACCGCAACCCGTTCAGGCTGCTGTGGAACATGATGCCCGCCTATTTCACTGCGTTGGGCACCTCGTCGAGTGCGGCAACCATCCCTGTCACGCTCAAGAGCACGCTCAACAATGGCGTGAGCAAGGGCATTGCCAGCTTTGTGGTGCCGCTGTGTGCCACCATCCACCTCTCAGGCAGCGCGCTCAAGATTGTGGCGTGCTCGGTGGCCCTCATGCTCATGGTGGGAATGCCTTTTGACTTGGGGCTGTTCTCGCGATTCATATTCATGCTTGGCATCATAATGGTGGCGGCGCCTGGCGTGCCTGGTGGCGCCATTATGGCGGCATTGGGGTTGATACAGTCGGTTTTCGGCTTCGACGCGCAGATGCAGGCCCTGATGATAGCCATCTACATCTCTATCGACAGCTTCGGCACCGCGTGCAACGTGACCGGCGACGGCGCCATAGCCTTGATTATAGACAAAATCAACGCAAGGCAATAGGCGAGAGCGTTATATTTACGCACAACCCAAATGTGCATCTATGAAATCATTCCCCAGTTGGTGTTGCGGGCGAAGAGGTGGGGAGGTGAAGTTCTCGAAGATGAGAAATGAACCATATTTGTTTGCAATTTCTGTCTGAATATGAATTTTACATGCCAAGTAGCCATTTCCAGCATGATATTACATCGATGTTTCCATATTTGTCGGTGATAGTAGTTTCTTCGTCAAATGTTATTATCAGACGTCGTTTGCAAGGATAAGCTTTGCTGATATTGGTTAATGCATTGACCTCTCTTGTTTTTGTCTGTTCATTGGCGATGGAATACGAAACCTGAACAGCTAACTCGTCTTCAGGAATATAAAAATCGACTTCAGCATTGGTGTTGTAGAAAAACACTCTCTCATTGTCGTTGTCGTGTCCATATTTCCTGAACAATGCCAGTGCTACCATATTCTCTAAAAGCAAGGAGTCGCTGTTTAATAATTGAAGCGACAGTATGCCGTTGTCAATGAAATAGTATTTGCAGATGCTTTCTTTCTCGACAAATGTTGATGCTATGTTTCTCAATCGAAGCAATAGCCATGCTTCTTCGGCATAACTGACATAACTGGCTACGGTTGGCACGCTGATTTTTCCGCTAACAGTAGAGAGTATTTTAGCTAATCGATTGTAAGATATGGGGTCCATAACGCTCTCTGCTATTTTCTTGGTAAGCAACTGCAATAACTTGGGGTTGTTAATTCGATTTCGTTGCGCTATATCGCCAAGGTATATTTTTTGGTAAACACTCGACAGATAATTCCTCTTGACACGCAGGTTCGCAGCCTCTGGGAGTCCGCCCCAAGTAAAGTATTCACGATAGGCACTCATGAAACGAGCCTTTGATTCAGTCCCAATAAGAGAATACTCATCATGGTCGATATGTTTGAAAGATAAAAACTCTTTGAAACTGAATGGATAAACCTCAACAGGAAGATAACGGCCTCCTAATTCCGACATTATTTCCCTTGATAACATTTTAGCATTGCTGCCTGTAATGAATACGTGATACTTCTTGTCGGCAAGATTTCGTGCGAACTTCTGCCAGCCGTCAATATTCTGAATTTCATCCAAGAAAAGCATAGGTCGCTTGCCATACATCTCTTGATGACATTCAAGAATGAGATTAAAATCTTCAGATGAAAAACCTTCTAAACGACTGTCCTCAAAATCCAAGTAAAGCATTTCATCCCAGCCATGACCATCTTTGAGCAGCTGATGAATCTTTTGAAAGAGTAGAAAAGACTTGCCCGAACGTCTGACGCCAACAAAGACTATCAGTGGAAATGAGTCTAAATCATAGTCGCGTGGAAAAATTTCATATCTCTCTACGTCCTTTTGATTGTCAAGAAGCACTTGACGTAATATGTTTCTTGAGATTGCCATAGTATATCTTATTAAACATTATTTTATAAAACGGTGCAAAATTATAAAATACTATTTAATAAAACAAGAAAAAACAGATTTTTACTTGTCAAAAGATAGTGAAGGCTGCGCGAAATTCCGATTTTGCGTTATGATATCATTCCCCAGTTGGTGTTGCGGGCGAAGAGGAATTGCATGTGGTGCTGTAGGAGTTGGCCGTCGGGAGACTCTAAGTTGAAGTCTTCGTCAAGGATGCGTTGTGCCTCGTCGCGCGCGGCTTGGAGCACTATGCCGTCGCTGGCGAGGTTGGCGATGCGCAGGTTGAACGCCACGCCGCTCTGCTGAGTTCCCTCCATGTCGCCTGGTCCTCGCAGTTTCATGTCCTCCTCGGCGACTACGAAGCCGTCGTTGGTCTGCGTCATCACCTCCAGGCGGTGGCGCGTTTCTTTTGTGACCTTGTATTTCGACATCAGTATGCAGTAGCTCTGGTCGGCTCCGCGTCCCACACGTCCACGCAGCTGATGCAACTGCGATA
>CALAVD010000071.1 GCA_937892085.1 uncultured Prevotellaceae bacterium | reverse complement strand
GGCATTGATGTCGGTGCCGTATGCCAGACCGCTAACTATCACCAAATCATATTCAAGCATTTTAGAGAGATCCGATACCAATTTATCACAAAATGTGGCACCATAATGTGTGCTGCGGCGTGTGCCTACAATGCTGATAACATGCTTGGCATTGAGGTCGCAGCCTCCTATCGTGTAAAGCAAAATTGGTGCATCACTGGCATTGAGGAGGCGCTTAGGGTAATTGTCGTCGGTGAAATATAGCACCTTTACTTTGCGTTGCTCCACAAAGCGCAACTCAGCCTCAGCCTTGCGAAGCATCTCATCACGGAAACCACGTCCCCACACCTTGCTACGGCTGCCGGTGATGGACTTCAACTCACGCTCGCTCATTGCAAAAAAGTCTTTTTCGCTCGGGATAATATCGAGCAAGCGCTGGGCCAACTCCACTCCCATGCCGCGAACTGCGGCAAATGCCATGCGGTACAATATGTCGGGACTCGTTACAGCCATTTCTCAAACTTCTCAAAAAGTTTCTCGCCGCGCGAGAGCCTGCCGTCCTCAAGGCTCACAACGCTCACAACGGCACTCACCGCCATCTCACCAGTGTATTTATTGCGAATATCCTGATGGAATACAAACCTCACGCCTTTCTTCTCCACCCACAGGCTGCTAAGCATCACATCGCCACTGCGCAGCGGTGTCTTGTAATCAATTTCCACGCGGCTCAGCACAGGTATGATGCCATCGGCACTCATCTCCTTAAAAGAATAGCCTGCCCGGCGGCAGAACTCATGACGCGTCAACTCAAGATAGTGCAGATAGTTGGCATTATTCACTATGCCCTCACTATCAAGTTCATAGTCACGCACTGCTATCTCAAGCGTGTAGATATAATCGTTGTTTTCCATTAAATGATATTTGACAAACTAAATGCAAAGATAATCTTTTTTCTCAAGAAAAACATCCAGTAGCCGCCTAATTGTGAAAAAATAGTCGAATTGGTCCGACTTGTCCGAGAATGTCAAAAACACAACCTGCTACGCTGCGGTGCGTGGCAGGTTGCTTGTGTCATGTCTTGAACTGTGTTTAGAACCACTTCACGTAGGCGAAGTCTTGGCGGTGTGGCAGGTTCTTGTTCCAGGGATAAGCACGGAATGAGAGACGGAAGACGCCTGTGTCCTTGATGCGGTCGTTGAGTTGGTAGGTGATAATGTCACCATCCTCATCCACAACCTTCATGGGCAGTGTGCTGTGGAACTTAGTCAGGCCATCAACATCTTGATTAACTACGAGTTCGAGGCCCACGCTACGTCCCAATCCAGCTGTATTAAGCTTCACGGTTGCGTCCACTTTGCCGTCGTTAATTGAAATGTCGTAGAAGCTCTCGCTGAGCTGCATGTCTTCTAATGCCACGTTATCCCACTTCTCGGCAACATGCTCCTTCCAAGCCACGATTTCACGCACGAGAGCATAATCGTTGGCGCGGAGTTTCTTGCTGCGTGCAGCTTCCGGGCTGTAGAAGCGGTCTATGTAGTCCTTCATCATGCGCGACATGGTGTAGTTTGGCGCAATTTGCGAAATGGAGTTCTTAATATACTGAATCCACTCGGGAGAGTAGCCCTTACTGTTCTTGGCAAAGTAGAGAGGAATAATCTCGTTCTCGAGCATCGAGTAGATAGTTGCTGCATCGAGCTTGTCCTGCATCGATTGGTCGGTGTAGGTGCGGTGCGATGTCAACGCCCATCCGGCACGCTCGCGATATCCCTCATACCACCATCCGTCAAGCACCGAGAAGTTGAGCAGACCGTTCATCTCGGCCTTCTCGCCACTGGTACCCGAAGCTTCGAGAGGACGAGTTGGAGTGTTGAGCCAGATGTCAACGCCAGTAATAAGACGCTTCGACACGGTCATATCGTAGTTCTCAAGGAAGATTATCTTGCCCAAGAACTCCGGCATCTTCGAAATCTCAACGATGCGCTTGATGAGATCCTTGCCAGCACCGTCGGCGGGGGGAGATCGGAAGAGCACACGTCTGAACTCCA
>CALAVD010000070.1 GCA_937892085.1 uncultured Prevotellaceae bacterium | reverse complement strand
CGAACCGCCGACCCTCTGCTTGTAAGGCAGATGCTCTGAACCAGCTGAGCTAAGCACCCGTGCTTTTTAGCGGAAAAGCGATGCAAAGGTACGGCAAGTTTTTGAACTGTGCAAATTTTTCGCAACTTTTTTTCAAAAAATCTTTGTTTTTCCTCAAAAATGCCTAATTCTTATGGTTTGCCTCAATCTTTTTGATGGTTTTGAGCAGTTGTTCGCCAAGATGGATGGTGTAACCTTCCTTAATGAAATAAACATTTCCATCCTTGTCGCACAAGAGAAAGATTGGGTCTGTCCTGCCATCAATGCCCATTTTATCAGCAACTTTCCATAGGAAGTCGAGGTTCTTATCTGGTGAGCCCCATTTTGTTGTTGCTGGAAGGTTGTTGAACTCATTGCTGTTGAATGGTTGTTTCCAGTGGTTAATAAGCACTAAAGAACAGTTTATGTTCTCAAAGTCCTTGGCATAGGTGGCAATGTCTTGCAAGGCATGATTGGTGGGTTCATGGTTGGGCCGTATATAGCCAACAATAGTGAAACCATTCTTGTTGAATACATCTTTTATTGTGTTGTCATTGATGTCGCGGTATTTGCCTTTAGTGTCGATTTTTCCTATAATCTCTACTTTTATGTCATTTCCTCTCAGTGCCAAGTCAACGTTGCATTCTTTGTCGCTTTGGATTTCAAAAGTCGTTATGCTTGCCAGCACGCTGCCGTCGCTCTGGCGGTTGCCTGTGGTGAGCATGTAAGTGCCTGGCTCGAGTTCCACACCGTCTTTGAACGTTTTGCTCCAAGTGGCGTCTTCGGGGTAGGTGAGTAGTTGAGGTCTGTTGTCCACTATCTTGCTGAGTGTGAAATGAGTGTAGTAGGCGAGGTCGTTGTGGGTGTCGGTAGGCGTGAAATTCAGTTTTAATGTACCAGATGGCTTAGTTTTGATCGAAACTTCTTCCTCAAACTTCACTTCGTGCCAAGCGTAGTTTAGGTAGTATTCGAGTTTGCCGTTCACCTCGTTGACGCGTGCTGGCCAACCAAGGCTGCGTGCTGCGCTCACGAAGAAGATGGCGCGTCCTAACTCGTCGGTAATGCGTGTGCGATACACGCTCAAGGGTTGCTGGCGCAAGTGCTGAGGATTGTGTGCATTGTCGATTGTTATATTATCTTTTGTCCAAGTTGTTAGGTCGTTGATGCCCTTCATCTTATTGCCCAATTCTTTGTTTAAGAAGTTTTTATAAGGTGTGAGCCATTCGTTTTCCACTCGTGGGCAAAGCACATATCGGCAGTAAATTTCGCTCGTGTCGATGAGGGCTACTTCGTTGTCTTTTAGGACATCTAAATTGATGTCGCGCAGGTCTTTTTCGCTAATGACCTCAAGGAGCTTTTGTGCCATTACCTTGTTTTTAGCCTCGTCAAGGAACTTCCTGATTGTGCTGTGGTTGCCTCGCCATGCCTCATCGGGCATCGTGGCTTCGTAGGCTTGGCGCGTAGAGTCTTCCTGCGCCTTGCGGCGGTCGTTGAGTGCACGTTGCTCATCGGTGACTGCTGGCAGCACCGCGCTCGCTGGCGGTGGCACAATGTCGAGGTCAAGATGCTGTGGCAGCTTCTGGTCGCGCAAATCGATAGTTATAAAGTCAACATTAGCACCAGCCCACGACACCTTCTTTACTGCAACGAGGTCATCTTTTGTTACCCACGCCACAAGGGCACCTTTACCTGCTGAGAGTGTCGCCTCACCATTCTTGTTGGTGGTACACTTCGCTACTGTGTAGAACTCGGCGTAGTTATAGAGTTTAAACTCCACTGTTGCATCATGCACTGGATTTCCGTTTCGGTCGAGAACTTTTATGTGTCTGACAGATGTGGGGGCGTAGTTGCCAGTGACGTTGATTTCGGTGTAGCACGGAGTGCGGCTCATCACGTCTTCGGGACCGTCGTAGTCGCCAGCCACCTTGGTGTGCATGAGCATTCCTCGCGAGGCGCTCTCGTTGAACCATCCCAAGTTGAGCACCGGTTCGGGCTCGCAGGCACCTAAGAAGTACCATTTACCATTAGCCCATGCCTCAACCCAGGCGTGGTTGTCGTCGGTGTGCGCCCAGCGTGGGGTATATACCTGGCGGGCAGGGATGCACACCGAGCGCAGTGCAGCCACAAGGAATGTCGATTCCTCGCCACAGCGGCCGTAGGCGGTGCGCATTGTGGCAAGCGGACTGCTTGTGCGTGCGTCGCTGGGACGATAGCTCACTTTCTCGTGGCACCAGTGGTTCACCTCGAGTATTGCATCTTCCATCGATAGGTCCTTAACGCGGTCTTTGAGCTCGTGGTAGAACACCATTCTTGCCGTGTCGAGGTTTTCGTTATTGACGCGCACTGGCAGCACGAAGTGCTCAAATTCCCTCTCAGGCACGCTCTTGCCCCACGGCATCTCGTCGCGTGCTTTGAGCGAGGTTAGGTAGTTCCTGAAGTAGAACTCCTTGCTGTAGTCGGCTCGATCGGGGGTGGCAAGGCGCATGTTGAGTTCTTTCACGTATTGCCATGCAAGTTCGCTATTATGGGCAGCAGCTATGCTTATCGATGTTAATGCCACTGATGCAAGGGTTATGATAGTTCTTGATATAAGTCTCATAATGAAGTTTTTTATTTGTTGCAAAAATAACAAATAATTGGAAAAAACTTGTAAAATGGCAAATATTATTTTGCTTATTCGTGATAATTGTCTAATTTAGCAACCTGAATAACTAAGTACTAAAAAACTAAAAACTAAGAACTAACTATGAGACCAAGTTATGTTTTCTTTGCCGACGGTTTTGAGGAGATTGAGGCTCTGACCGTTGTTGACGTGCTGCGCCGTGCCGGCATGCCAGTGATTACTATGTCGATTTATGACGCTCCCGAGGCGATAGGGGCGCATGGGGTGACAGTTGTTGCCGACGAGGCATTCGATCCCGATATGATTGAGGATGCTGAGTGGCTGATTTGCCCCGGGGGAATGCCTGGAGCAACCAACCTTGCCGAGTGCGAGGCTTTGTGTGAGATTCTGCAAGAGCAGAACGCTAAAGGTGAGAAGATAGCAGCCATCTGCGCTTCGCCATCAGTTGTTTTTGGTCCGTTAGGTTTGCTCGAAGGGCGCGACGCGGTGTGCTATCCCGGTATGGAAGAAGGCATGACGGGTGCCAATGTGCTTGACCGGCGAGTTGCCGTTGATGGAAACATCGTCACCGGCAATGGTCCTGCTTCGGCAGCCAAGTTTGCCCTCACGCTCGCCGCAATCAGCATGGGCGAAGACGTAGCCAACGAAGTTGCGGCAGGAATGCTGATGTAATCGGAGATCGAGGAATAGAAAAAATCGTGGAGTTCTTCTCCACGATTTTTTTATCTCTTAACTCTCCACTCTTAACTCTCCACTATTTAAAGAAGTAGGTGGCTTGCACGAACCATGTGCGTTGCTTTGCTACGTGATCGTCGAGAATTTTTGTCTTTAGGTTCTGACCAATACTGAAGCTGTAGCCGCCACTAATCTGCACTTTGTTGAAAAGTTCCACACCTATGCCGGCATGCAGCAGCACATTGACGGTAGTGTAAGTCAATGCATCGTCAACCTTGTTGTGGCCTGCCAAGAATGAGAAGGTGGGGCCTGCATAAACAAATGGCATGATGGTGCTCTCAAGACCATTTAAGCGGCTATATCTGAACTTGAGGTTCAGCGGCACATCGATGTAGTGCAGTCTCACGGCTTGAGTCTCAATGCCTTGCGACTCCCAAGCGTGCCTGTCGCCAAAGTATACTTTTCCTTGCCGCAGGGTGTAGAGGATAGAGGCATCAATGCCAAATCCCACACCAGGAATCATCAGGTCGCCAGTGGCGCCCACTGAGCCGCCAAACATGCGGTCGCTGTCGAAGATGTCGGTCTGCTTAAAGTGAATCTCATTATAGTTGCCGCCAACGGTTACACCCCATCGACGCTCGGGCTGGGCAAATGAAGACACTGTGCAAAGCAGTGCTATAGCCAGCATTATCAGTCTTTTAGTTCTTCTCATTTCTTTCGTTCTCTTATTTCAGACTGCAAAAATAACTCAATTTATCGTCACCACCAAAGATTTCAAATTTTATAACATATCTGTGCCATTTTGCGCCTCTGTTGCCGCCTGTTGTGTGTATGTTGCATTGGCAACGCAACATACTGGACATGTTAGAACATATAGGCGGCGGTGATGGTCCACATCTTGTCTTTGCCTTTCACTGGCTCGGAGTCGACTTCTTTGCCAACGTATTCAAAGGCTTTGGTGATGCCTATGCCGTAGTTGGCATGGATTTGAAGCTTGCGGAACAGTTCTGCTCCAAATCCCACGTTCCATGATGTGTTCCATTTGCGGGTTTTGAAGTTGCCCTCGTCGGCGTCGCTGAGCATGAGCGCGAAGTCGGGACCAGTGGTGACAAAAGGCGATATTATCTTGCTCAGCACAGGAATCTGTATCTTGTACTTGACGTTGAGTGGTATGTCAAGATAGTCGCGCTTGAGCTTCACGTCCTCCAAGTACATATCGTCCTCACGATGCGCATATAGTGCCGACACGTCGATGCCCAGTCCCACCACAGGTAGCCCTATTTCCATCATAAGACCGGCAGTAAAGCCGGCACGGTTGTCTTTGTTGACAATTTCTTTGTCCCACTTCAGTTCGTTAAGGGTGAGGCCAGCTTTTACACCAAACCGCACTTGTGCGTGGCTCGTCGAAGATGCCGCTATGACGATTGCCGCGATGACGGCTATTTGAATTGTCTTTCTCATAAAATGATGGGATATAGTTTATCAATTTGTGGCAAAGTAACGTAAAAAAAACGACAAAACCAATTTTTTACGCATTATGAGAGTCAAATTAATGTTATTTAGATTATCTTTGTGAGAATTTTATTGACGTGATGAAACACTAAATTGAAAAATGATGCTAAGAACAGGAAAATATCAGATGTTGCTGGTGGCGATGATTGCTTTGCTGCTGCCACAGTCGTGCAACAGGCCTAAGCAATATATCCTCAATGAGGGAGTGGTGTGGACAACGGAGTATCACATCAAGTATGAGGCGAGTGCCAACCTAAATGACTCGATTCAGCAGCTCTTTAAGGCTATCGATGCGAGCGCGTCGGCTTTCAACAAGCAGTCGCGAATCGCAGCTATCAACGATAACAAAAGTGACGTGACCGATGCCTTCATAGTGAAACTTTATAAAAAAGCTGTTGAGGTGAACCGTGCGAGCGACGGACTTTACGACCCCACGGTGATGCCGTTGGTTAACGCCTGGGGATTCGGTTATAAAAACGGTGAGTTGCCCACACAGGCACAGCTCGACAGCATCTTGCAGTTTGTGGGAATGGAGCACACCTTGCTTCAGGGCAACACGATAGTAAAAGACGACCCGCGAGTGCAATTCGATTTCAGTTCTATTGCCAAGGGTATGGCGTGCGATGAGGTGGCGGCGATGCTTGAGCGCAACGGAGTGGAGAACTACATGGTGGAGATTGGAGGTGAGGTAGTAGCACGAGGCGTGAATCACGCCGGGAAACCGTGGCACGTGTCAATCGACAAGCCCGACCTGTTTGATGACGATGGCACCATGCACACCAGTGCGCTGGTGATAACGCTCGACGGAGAGGCGGTGGCAACGAGCGGAAACTATCGCAAATATAAGGAAAGCGGCGGCAAGAAACTGAGTCACATCGTCAACCCCAAGACGGGAGGCAGCGAGACGTCAAGCCTGCTGAGTGTCACTGTCGTGGCGCCCGACTGCATGAGCGCCGATGCCTGG
>CALAVD010000069.1 GCA_937892085.1 uncultured Prevotellaceae bacterium | reverse complement strand
ATAACAGGTAATGAAAGAGATTAAAATTAAAGTGCCATCAGAGTATGAGTGCTTGTCGATGTGGAGTGGTTTTGACGAGATTTTACCTCAGGGTCACATTATCCTGAACAAGTCAATCTGTGGTTGCGGTTGCACTGATTATTTTCTGACAAGCGGAACACCAACAATACTGGTGAGCCCAAGAAAGAGGCTAATCGAGAGCAAGATGAACGATCCTAGGACTTATATGGCTTTTTACTACGATAGGAGTAAAGGGAATTCACTGGACGAAACCAACAATGAGTTAAGATGCTATCTTGACACATGCGGCGAACAACCATTTGGAGGCGGTTTCAAAGTACCGAAGTTGATGGTCACATACGAGAAATTAACAGAATGGGGTGTTATAGGCAGGTTTGAGATTATTGTTGATGAGTTCACTTGCATCTTCAGCGATGTCAAGATGAAAGGATTTACTGAAATCAACTTGTTGCACTGGCTCAACAGACTGCCTAATCGCATTGTTTACATTAGGGATATTCAGTTAATGCGCCTCAAAGGGGGCTCCTCAACCTGTTGAGAGTGCAGTATATCGCACAGTGGTGGCAGAAGGCCTTGAGATTTTCGATTCTCAAGGCCTTTTGACGCATTATTCGCATGGTGGGCGCGTGACGCTATGCCCCCGGCGTGGCCGGAGGTGCCTGTTTGTGCGTTTTTTTCTTATGCTCGTCGTCGCTTTTGTTTCTTGTTCTGTTCTTGGGCGAGTTTTCTGGCGGCCAGTGTGGTTGCGTTGGCCATGTGAATGCCGAAAAAGATTAGCATGGTCTCGCTCCAGCGGTTGCGTGCCGCCACACGTGCCAGTGTGAAGTGCTGCTTCTGGTTTCCGAAGCTGCCTTCCATCACCGTTGCCCTGAGGTTGCCTATGATGCGTCGCGTTGCGCTGATGGTCTTGTCCTCATCTTTTGGCTTGGGGCCTTTGCGTACAAAGTTGGTGGTGATGTGGTTGGTGGTGCAGTAGGTGCGGTTCTTGTTGGTGGCATAGATGGTGTCGGCTCCCACACGCTTGACATCAATGCCGGTCAGGCTCTGTTGGTATTCAATGCATCCTTTTAGACGGATTCCTTCGTTGAACGCCTCAAACGAAAGATGCTCAATAAACGAGATTCCGTCTATCTGGATGTTGTTGCACTTGGCTCCGAACTCCACACGCTTGTTCTCCTTGCCGCGGATGATGGGGCGCAGGTATGGCCGGTCGATACTCACGATGCGATGCTTCACTTCCCGCTTGTTGAACAGGTCGCGCTGCTGGCGCATCACTTCCCGGCAGGCCGACAGCCGCTTGTGCTGCTCTGCGGTCAGGACTATGCCGACAGTGTACTGCTTGACCATCTTGTCCCATTGTCTGACCAGCTTGGCCAGCAGGTTGAGCTGACGGCGCAGCAGCTTGCGTGTGGCCGATTTCTTGTGCTTTCGCTGTTTGGCGTAGGCCAGGCGGGACTTGTCCACATCATTATATTTGCTGCGAGGCAGCCGCTCGCCAAGGTCTTTGCAGGTCTTCCTGAGCAGTTCATGGACCCATTGGCAACACTCCCACAGCAGTTTCACGTCGGTAGGAAAGCGCAGGTGGCTCTCATAGCACGTGGCATCGGTCATGCACAGGTCCTTGTCGCGCAGCTGTGACTGCCATTTGTCATACAACACCCGTTGCAGCTCCTTGATGTCAAGCAACCGCGCCAGACGGTTGCGGATGGCGCTCACAATCTTGCCGTTCTTGATGGGATGGGCCGGGTCAATCAGCACGCCGCAGAACAGCTGCATGTGGATGCTCCCGTTGAGCGACTCTATCAGGCCGGCGTCCGACAGACCCAGATAGGGCTTGAGGAACATCAGCGCCACCTCCCCCTCGGGCGGGAACATGGGTTTGTTGCCTTGAGGATGCGTGCGGCGGCTGTGTGAATACAACTTCTCGGCGAGCTCCTTTAAGGGCAGCTGCGCATGGATGCGGCCAAGCTCACTCGTGGCGAAACTCTCCCGATATTTTTCGAGAAAATCGAACTCTGTGAAGCCCAATGTTGGGCGTATGTCAGAAATTTTTTGTAACTTCACGGCACATTTTTTTTAAGAAAAATACCCCCGAAACTGCCCGTGATGGGTAGTTCGGGGGGCTTTTGCAAAGGTACAAATAATTTATCTATCTGACAAACAAATTGTTGTGAATTAACTGAATATTCCTAAATAAGCATTATCTTTGGTCGGCACCCCAGAGGAGTTTCTCGCGGAGGGTGCTGGCGAAGTTGTGGTTGTGTTTTTGGAGCACGGTGAGGCGGTAGGGCGCGCGCGCTATTTTCACTGTGGTACCACTTGGCAGCGTCATCGCCATGCCGTCAACGCTGACTTGAATCCACTTCGCCCTGGTGTTGATGGTGACTTCTATCACTGAGTCTTCGTTCACTACGATGGGTCGCATAGTGAGTGAGTGTGGCGAAATAGGGGAGAGTACCAGGCAACTCGTCGATGGGTTGATGATAGGTCCTCCCACGCTCATGTTATAGGCGGTGGAGCCGGTTGGGGTGCTAATAACCAGACCATCGCCCTTGTAGGTGGTGAGCATAGTGCCATTGATAGTGGTGGGGATGGAGATCATCGAGGTGGTATCTTGACGAAGGACTGCTATCTCATTGAGTGCCACTACGTCGTCGCAGGGCTTGCCATCAATCTCCAGTAGCTGCAGCATGGTACGTTGCTCGCGTCGGCTAGCCGCGCCGCATTCCTCAGCATAGTACCATCTCCACCGATGCTCACCGACAATGACGCACCCTTGAAATCGTTGCGGTCAAACTCCCAATTTTGATTCACGTCAATTCCCAGCGACCTTAGGTAGCGTGCGAAGTCTCGTTCCACCATAAGCGTGATGTCGTCCTTCTTCTGTAAGAAAACGATGAGATCGCCGAGCTGGTCTTTGTATTTCTCCTGATAGCTATTACCAAATAACGCTATATCCATAGTA
>CALAVD010000068.1 GCA_937892085.1 uncultured Prevotellaceae bacterium | reverse complement strand
ACAGCCAAGAACCCATCTCAACATTTTATTAATTTATAGAACCCACCTTTAATACATTAGAGGCGCTCTAACACACTAAGGGCGCCTCTATTTTTTTTGACTACAACAATTCGTTATTCGTTTATCGAGAATTGTGCGCTATAAAAGGGCGCGCCTTGTCCTCTTGTCTTCTTTTTTATAGTTACAATTTGCCATTTTGTTGAAAATTCCCGTAAGTTTATTGCTAAAGAGGTCTATAATGCTTAATTTTGGAAGTTTTTAGCCAACTCAAGTTTCTAAAATGCTATAACACATTTATAAACTTGAATATTATAGCCGTTATAACATAAACAACAACCATTTTCATAAATACATTTTTATCAACAAAACCCTATTTTATGAGAAAGTTTTTTCTATTAATGATGGCACTTGGCGTGTCGCTTAGCATGATGGCAAGTGATAAGCTCAGTGCAAGAACACAATCGTTCCTGCAGCAGCGTGCCAGCACCGTTACACAGCAGTTCAATGGCAAATCCACTCTTGCCAAAACTAAAACCGCCAACGGAGTTGAGTACATCGACTGCTTTATCTCACTGAACGACGCATCCACCTCAGCACTTGAGGCTAAGGGTGTGATTATCGACGGCAGTTACACAGGCTTTGTAACAGCCAAAGTCCCCGTTGGTAAAATCGAGGAAGTTGCCTCGCTCAGCAGCGTTAAGCAAGTGGGCATAGCGCGCAACTTGCGCCTCTTTACCGACAAAGCAAAGACCTTGACCAATGCCGATAAGGCATGGGACGGCACTAACAATGGTCTGCCTCTAAACTACACTGGCAAGGACGTGGTAGTGGGTATCATCGATGACGGTATCGAGTTTAACCACCCCGCATTCAAGGATGCCGACAGCAACACACGCGTCAAGGCAGTCTATCTGCCTAACGCCACTAGCGCTAACGGAGGCTCTCGTGCCACAGTTGATGGCGTGCAGCTGAGTGGATACCAGTACACCACCGCCAGCCAGATTGCCGCCCTCACCACCGACGACACTGGCGAGACCCATGGCACCCACACCAGCGGTTGTGCCGGTGCCACTACAATCAATGGCTACTCGGGCATGGCTCCCGAGTGTGACCTCGTGCTGTGTGGATGTGGCGAGAATCTTACTGAAACAGCTATTCTTAACAGTGCCAAATACATTGCCAACTATGCCCAAAGCGTGGGCAAGCCCTGCGTTATCAGCATCAGCTTGGGTAGCGAAGTTGGTCCACACGATGGCTATAGCTCTATCTCAATGGGTTATGCCGAGATTGCCGAGCAGTATGGAGCAGTGATTCTGCTTGCCGCCGGAAATGAGGCCGACGTGACAGGCCATGCCACCAAGACCTTGTCGAGCAGCAGCGACGCAATGGCAGTGATTCACACCTATACCGACTACTTCTCCAGCTATGGCTATACATCCTATTATGGTCTTGTAGGACAATGTGACATTTGGAACAGCACCAGCGACCAACTCAAGGTTAAAGTGTTGGTAGTAAACAGCAGTGGCACTGTTCAGTATGAAAGTAGCGCCATGAGCAATGGCACAATCAGCGCAAGCACTTTGTCGAGCTATTTCAGCACATCCAATTCGAGTGGTATCTCAATTTCGGGAGGAGTTGATGCCAACAACAACCGTTACAACCTTTACATCTCAACCCAACTTGGTAAAAACCAGGGCTCTTATAAAGTTGTATATGTGGTGACCGGTAGTGCAGGCAATGTCATCAATGCCTGGACCGAGTCGCAGTATAGCCAGTTTGGCACTTCGGGAAGCATCAGCGGCTACACTCGCACCAATGGCATCTACGAGGGTACCATGTGCGACGACATGTGTTCTCCAAAGGTGATAGGTGTGGGCGCTTATTGCTCACGCACCACTTTCCCCTACAACCACGGTAGCAGCACTGCAAATGTGTCGGATTATTATGGAACTACAACTCTGAACGACATTGCCAGCTTCTCGAGCTATGGTGTTGACTGCAACGGCACTCAGCAGCCATTCATCACTGCTCCGGGTCACACTGTAGTGTCGTCAATCAATCGTCACAATTCCAGTGCCATCACCTCGGAATATTCGTCTTATCGCAAGAGCTACAGTGGCACCTATGAGTACTGGGGCTGGATGAGCGGTACTTCAATGGCTACACCAATCGCCGCTGGCGTTGTGGCTCTGTATCTGCAAGCCGACCCCACTCTCGATGTTGATGGCGTGAAAGACGTGATTGCCAACTCGGCAATTACTGATAGCTACACCAGTTCGCACAGTGCCATGTTTGGTCACGGCAAGATTAACGCTTTGGGTGGCATTGAGTACATCCTCAGCCAGTCGAGCGACCCAACTATCACTGTCACCCCCGAGACTGTGAACTTTGAAGGCTATGTTGATGGAACCTACACGCAGACGGTTACTGTCACCGGCCGTAACCTCACCGGCAACATCAGCATTGCCAAGAGCGGCTCGAATGTTTATACCGTTTCGCCAACCACTATCACTGCAGCTCAGGCCGAGGCTGGCGCTACAGTGACTATCACCTATAAGCCCACCACCACCGGCACCACCAACGCCACCCTCACCCTCTCGAGCACTGACGCCGAGAGCAAGACCGTGGCAATCACCGGCGTGGCAAGCTATGAGATCATCGACCCAGTGGCCACCGCTGCCACCAATGTGACCAGCAGCTCGTTCACCGCCCACTGGACAGCTTGTGCCAATGCCAGCAGTTACACCCTGCGCGTGATGCCCAAGCCCAGCTACACCCTGCTGCTCACCGAGGGCTTCTCGAAGTTCACTGCCGATGGCACTACCAACATTGGCAGCTCGCTCAACAACTACATGGACAACACCGGCTGGACAGGTTCGACTCTCTATACGGCTGTTGGAGGTATTCGCTTGGGTTCGGGAAGTGGACGAGGCACTCTCACCAGCCCGGCTCTTGATTTGACCAATAGCAACGGCAAGGTGAGCATCGTTTATAAGGCTAAGACTTATAACAACGACACCAACTGCAACATGACCATCACTTGCGGCAGCTCAAGTGCTACAGTGACCATTCCTAACAGCACCGAGGCTGAATACACTCAAGTTCTTGACTGCTCGGCAGCAACAGGACAAACCATCTCGTTTGCCACTACTGCTACCCGCAAGCGTGTAATCATCACCAGCATCGAGATCTACTCGGGCGACATCAGCGCTAAGGCCGCCGGCGAGATGCTCTTCCCGGGCATCACCGACACAGAGTACACCGTTACCGGTCTTGAGCCCGAGACTACCTACATCTATGACGTGAAGGCCATCTATGGCACCGACGAGAGCAACTGGAGCAACCAGATAGAGGTTACCACCCTTGAGGAGGAGACCGGCACTCCCCTGGCCGAGATTCTCACCAGTGGCGTTAACGGAGAGGAGTATCTGGTGAGCGACGACCTCGCAGTGGTAGATATTGCCGACTATGCCAACAACGCCTTCGTTACCGACGGCGAGGGCAACTGGATTATGGTGACCGCCTCCGACAACGACACCTTCGAGGCACTGATGGATATCTCCACCATCAAGGGCAAGACCCTCAAGGGCACATTGAGCAACATCGAGCTTAACCCCGTTCTGACTGTAACAGAGGCTCCTGAGGCCTCCGACAACACGGTTTCATACGAGGTAGTAAAGTATTACCTCTCAGAAGACTTCCACCCAATGGTTAATGAAGTTATCGACGTGGTGGGATGGTGGAACGCTGGCGACGGCGCCCTGCGTGCTTATTCTCCCGACGGAGGAGTTCAGGGTCAGAGCCTTACACTCGACACCTCGTGGGGTGCATCGAGCAACACCTTGCAGAATGGCAAGCGCTATGAAGTTCGCTGCGCCATCAACATCAAGGAGGCCTGGAACACCCCGGCTGGCATCCGTCCAATGGATTACGAGTACTACTTCCAGAACTACCTCGGCTATGCGCTGCGCCTGCCCGACAACCCAACCGCTATCGGCACCATCGGTCTCGACGGCTACAATGAGGTTGTTAACGTTTACAA
>CALAVD010000067.1 GCA_937892085.1 uncultured Prevotellaceae bacterium | reverse complement strand
CAGGGGTAGATAAAGCCTGTGCCGTTTCTTCATTTTTAGTATTTTCCTCTTGTGAGGGGATGTCATGTGTCTCTTCGCCTTGCTCTTCTTTTTTGATTTGCTCTGTTATATCATTTTGAGGTGGTGCTTCTTGTGGCTCTTGTTCTTTGGGAAGCTCCATGCTGTTGTCGATTTCTTCGAGCATCTCGCTTGTGACTTCATCGCACAGTTCAACTGGCACGAATTGTGAGAATGGCGCATTCACGGCGTCAGCAACCACCTTATCGGGCGAAAATGTCACATCCTTACCGTTGTCGCCATTTTTTACTTTGAAGGAGCCAAGTCCCTTTACTGTCACCGCTTTGCCGTCGTTGAGTTCTTGTGTGACAACGGCAAAGAGCTCCTGCAGGAACAGCTCGCTCATGCGCTCGGTAGTGCTTGCCTTCTCAGCCACCAGCTTCACCAGTTGTGGAAATGCTATAGTCTCTTTCATGGCTGATTGAGGCGTTTTTTCAGCACATTGCTGGTGGAGAACTGCACTTCGACGCGTGGTGGCAGTAGCGTGCGCTTGTTGGTGTTGGGGTCGGTCTTGATGCTCTCGTTATGCTTCACGGCTTCGATGGTGCCCAGTCGTGGCACGCTGATGCTGTCGAGCTCCGAGCAACGTTCCACAACGACGTTGCTCAGAGCCTCCAGCAGTTTATTCACATCGCTCTTGCTGCGCCCGAGCGATTTCGATAGTTTATCTACTAATTCCTTGTGTTGCATTGTTCTAGAGTTTCTATACGTTCTAGATGTTCTAGAATATCTAGAATTACTTACCACTTACCACTTATTTTTTCTGTGCCTTTGCCCAGCTGTCTTTGAGGGTTATGGTGCGGTTGAAGATGAGGTGTTCGGGTGTGCTGTCGAGGTCAACGCAGAAGTAGCCAATGCGCTGGAACTGGAACTTGTCCTCGGGCTTGGCAATCTGGGCGAGGAAGGGCTCTACTTTCGCATTGGTCACAACCTTCAGCGAGTCGGGGTTAAGCAGTTCACGGAAGTCCTTCTCGGCCTCTGCCGATGGGTTCTCGACGGCAAACAGGCGATCGTAGAGACGCACTTCGGCATCTACGGCATGACGTGCCGAAACCCAGTGCAGAGTGCCTTTCACCTTGCGCATACTTCCAGGCGTGCCACTCAGCGTGTCGGGGTCGTAGGTGCAGTGAATCTCGGTGATGTTGCCGTCGGCATCCTTCACTACGTCGTTGCACATTATTATATATCCACCTTTCAGGCGTACTTCCTTGCCCGGTGTGAGGCGGAAGAACTTCTTGGGAGGCTCCTCCATAAAGTCGTCGCGCTCGATGTAAATCTCGCGGCAGAAGGGCATCTCATGAGTGCCTGCATTCTCTTGCTCGGGATTGTTGTCCATAGCGAGCATCTCAACCTTGTCTTCGGGATAGTTGGTAATAACAACCTTCACGGGGTTGATAACGGCGCACACGCGGTTAGCGTTCTTGTTCAGGTCTTCGCGGATGTTGTGCTCCAGCAGGTCGATGTCGTTCAATGCCTCATATTTTGTGTAGCCAATGTCATCGAGGAAGTTCTTGATGGACTGTGGGGTGTAGCCACGGCGACGCAGGCCGCAGATGGTGGGCATGCGTGGGTCGTCCCAGCCAGCCACCAAGCCCTCTTTCACCAGTTGCAGCAGTTTGCGTTTGCTCATCACGGTGTAGGTGAGGTTGAGGCGGTTAAACTCAATCTGGCGAGGGCAGTACTGCTCCACGGTGTCGCCAGCAAGCAGATGTGCGAAATACTCGTAGAGCGGACGGTGAGGCACAAACTCGAGCGTACATATTGAGTGGGTCACGCCCTCAAAGTAGTCGCTCTGGCCGTGGGCAAAGTCATACATGGGATACACTTTCCACTTGGTGCCAGTGCGCCAGTGTGGAGTCTTGATGATGCGGTACATGATGGGGTCGCGGAAGTGCATGTTGCTCGAGGCCATATCGATTTTTGCGCGAAGCACGCGTGCCCCTTCGTCAAACTCGCCCGCGTTCATGCGCTCAAAAAGGTCGAGGTTCTCCTCCACCGAGCGGTTGCGGTAAGGACTCTCGGTGCCTGCTTGAGTGGGCGTGCCCTTTTGCTTGGCTATCTCCTCGCTGGTCTGGTCATCGACGTAGGCAAGTCCTCTTTTTATGAGGTCGATGGCAAAGTCATAGAGTTTCTCAAAATAGTCGCTGGCATAGTACAGACGGTCGCCCCAGTCGTAGCCCAGCCAGTGGATGTCGCGCTTGATGGACTCTACGTACTCGGTGTCCTCCTTCTGGGGGTTGGTGTCGTCGAAGCGCAGGTTGCAGGTGCCTCCAAACATCTCGGCAACGCCAAAGTCCATGCATATTGCCTTAGCGTGGCCAATGTGGAGGTAGCCGTTAGGCTCGGGAGGGAAACGTGTGTTAAGGCGTCCACCGTTCTTACCTGCTGCCAAGTCATCGGCAACGATTTGCTGTACAAAATTGAGGACCTTCTTCTCCTCAGCGGGTTTTATTTCGTTGTTCTCTGCCATAATAGATTGAGATATAAAGATGTTATTCAATGAATTAGGGTTTAAAAGCCTAATATGGCTTTTTTTCAAACTGCAAAGTTACAAAAAAGTTTTCAGTTATAAGTTTTTTGGTTATAAGTTTTCGGTAAGTTTTCGGTTTTTGGTGTTACTTTTCATTTTTCACGGGGCAATTTATTGAGCATCTTTAGTGTTGCAGAAAATAAAATGTGATGTTTAAAGGTGGGTTCTATAAATTAATAAAATGTTGAGATGGGTTCTTGGCTGTTTTTGTTTCTTTTCGGCATCTGCTTCGTTAAATCCTTGCAACATAGCCCGCTATGCCGCTGCTGCTTTAACTTCGCATCTGCTCGAAAATAAATCAAAAACACCTCAAGTTAATTTATAGAACCCACCTTAAAGAAAAAAGAGCATAATGATTGTATAAATTTGTTTTTTCGATTACCTTTGCAATGTGTTCACAAATTTCTAACTATGCTATAACAAATATTCTTATGTCCTCGATATTCATTTTCGTTATTGCCGTCCTGTTAATGGTGGTTGCCATCGCTCGATGGAAGATACATCCGTTTCTTGCCATCATCGCCACAGCGTTGCTGTTGGCGGTGGCGCTTGGAGTGCCACTTAAGTCTATTCCTGACGTGATTGGCAAGGGGTTCTCAAGTATTTTCACCGGAATAGGACTGGTAATAATATTTGGCACTATCATTGGTGCTGTGCTTGAGAAGACGGGTGCCGCCTTGTCGATGGCGCGCGCTGTGGAGAGGGTAGTGGGGCAACGGTTCCCACGCTTGGCGATGATGCTCATTGGCTGGATAGTGTCGATACCAGTGTTTTGCGACAGTGGATTTGTGCTCGTCAGTCCTATTGGAAAATCGTTAGCGCGCCGCACTGCGCATCGGCAGGCGAGCCTCATGCTCGCATTAGGAGCTGGACTTTTTGCATCGCACGTATTCATTCCACCCACACCCGGGCCCGTTGCCGCCGCTGGCATGATGGGACTTGACGATAGTCTGCTCATGGTGATTGGTGCGGGAGTGGTAATCTCGCTCATCTCTCTCGTGCCAGCCTATTTCTTCGCAGGGAAGATTGGCAAGAAGATAACGACGGTGGGCATCGACCTCGACGGTGAAGCCCATGATATTGATGAGAAATATCCGTCGGCAGCACTGTCGTTTCTCCCAATCATCGTGCCAGTAGTGCTTATGGCGATGGGCAGTGTGGCGTCGCTGGTGAAGATGGCCGAGTGGCTCGCCACCGTCTTTGCCTTCTTGGGCAAACCCGCCATCGCTCTGATGGTGGCGTTGCTATGCTGCATACCATTGCTCGCTAAACGCCGGTTGCTGAAGCAGTCCTATGGCATTATCAACGACTCTCTCATGACTGCCGGTCCCATCATCTTCGTCACTGCAGCTGGTGCAGTGCTTGGCGCTGTGATAGTGGAGAGTGACTTTGTTGAGATTATCAAGCAGTATGCTGGTTCGCTCTCGATGCTAGGAGTAGTGCTCCCCTTTATCATTGCCGCCATCCTAAAGTCGGCGCAAGGCTCTTCTACAGTGGCGATAACCACCACGGCGAGCCTGATGGGAATGTTCGGCGATACTGGCTCGATGATGCACGCTCTGGGTTTCACTACACCGCTTGCCGCCACCCTTGTTGTGATGGCGATAGGTGCTGGAGCTATGACAGTGTCGCATGCTAACGACAGCTACTTCTGGGTTGTGACCGGCTTTGGTGGCATCCGCGCCACCGACGGCTACCGCTCCTTCACCCTGATGACCCTCATCATGGGCATCACCGCCATCACCGCCACAGCCCTGGCCGCGCTGGTGCTGATTTAGGTGGGAGTGTTGTTGCCAAATTAAAACAAATCGTCAAGTAAAACTTGGCTATTAACAATGCCTGAATGTTTGTTGCTTATAACACCAAAGGTGGTTATCATTGTCAAGGCTATAGAATGGCGTGTGTTTGTTTCGGCAGTGAAGATTGCCATGCGTTCTCGCAATTTCTGTTCGTAGGCTTTGTCGATAGCGAAAACATTGGTCGAGAACTTGATTTCGCAGATGTTTGTAATGCGGTCGGCGCGGTCAATTACGAGGTCGATTTGTGTGCCAGTCGCGCTATCTTTTGAACGCCATGAGCTGGCACTGTTGAGCATTACGTTGATACCCAAAGCGTTCTTTATCTCTCCAAGATGAAGCAGACACAGTAGCTCAAAGCTGAACCCCTGCCAACTCTTAACTTGTGTTAAGGTTTGCATGTGTGACCACTTGTGCTTGTCGTTGGTCTTTAGCTTATTTACAAACTTATAATAGAATAAAGTGTAAAAATCTTTTGTCCTATAAATAAGGTTGTTAGTCTTGTTGCCATATCGTGAATAACTAAAGATGAAATCACAACGCTCCAAGTCTCTAAGTACTTTGGTTAGCCCTGCTCCGCTTGTGTTGCATAGTTCTGATATCTGATTTCGTGTCAACCCTTCTCGGTGCTCTGCAAGTGTCTTAGTTATCTCTATATATTTTTCAGGGTTGTTAAATAAAGCACTAAAAAGTTCTTGATATTCAACCTTTAATGGGGAATTGTCGCCATTGAAAAATAATGCGTCAATGTTTTGTGCCAGGCTAAGCTTGTTGTTCAGCAGTGTCAGATAAAACGGTATTCCACCTATTGCCATGTAGCATTGAGCAATTTGATAGCGGTCCCAGTTGAAGCCTTCGTGTATAAGGTATTCTTCCACTTCCTTGAGTTTGAAAGGCTCAAGATAGAGGTGTCGTGTGGCGCGGTTAAAAAGCCCGCCTTTATTATGAAATATTTTTTCAACAATCCACGATGTTGCCGAGCCGCAAGCTATGAACACGATGTCGTTCCTAAGGTTTGCCCAACTGTTCCAGAAGTGCTCTAATGCCAAGACGAAATCTGACTTCGGTGTCTCTATCCATGGCATCTCGTCGATGAAAATCACCTTCTTGCCTCGATGCTTGATGTTTTCAAGAAAATAAGTGAGTTTGTCGAAGGCATCAAACCAGTTGTCTAAAGTGGGCGCATACTCCGACTTGGAATGCCTTTTTAATGCGTTAGAAAAATTGGCAAGTTGTTGTTGGCGATTAAGTGAGCGTGTGCCAACGAAAGAAAAGTCGAAAATGCCATTAAAGAACTCCTTGATTAAGAATGTCTTGCCTATACGCCGACGACCATAAAGTACGATAAATTCCGATTTCTTGGATGTCATGCAGCTTCTTAGTATTTCTTGTTCCGATTTGCGACCAATAATATTATTCATAATGATGTTGTTTTTATTTTGTGCCAAAATTAGAATTTTTTCTTGATTTTGGCAAGCTATTGGAATTATTTCTTGCCAAAAATGGGATTTTTTTTAAGTTTTGGCAAAGAGTAAGTGAATAATTTTCTTTTTTTAACAAGATTTCCTCTATTACATCAGAAAGAATTGTTTCATTAATTTTAAAATTGATGAATCCGCCAACTACTGTTACCGTATATTTATTATTCGGATTTAAATATTCTACAATGACATTTGCTATTATTGGCGGAGCCATTTTTGCATTCCTTGCAAGAGAGGATATATTAACTGCAAAATCACCAAACTCTGCATTTTTAGGCTTTTCTATAATGAGAGAACCCTTTGAATATTCCGTCATCTGACCTAATTTATTATCTTTAACAGCACTGTTTATTGAATTTTCTATTTCACTCAAGAAAAAATCTTTTAGCATAAAATCCTCTTTTCAAATATATCAACCAACGTATGAATAATTATAAAATAAACAAAATGATTTGAAAAATTAAAGAAAATTATATTAGCACAAAACAATCCAAATTAATTTTCTAAGTTGTTTACCTGCATATAATCCGACAAGAGTAAAGAATATATCATAAAATACTTGAATACCGCTCTGTGATATTACCCAGCTTGAAATCAAATCTATTGGCGCATGTCTTAATGTTGCAACAAATAACAAGTACAATATGCCTAAAATATGTATGGTAGCAACACCCAGTAATGACATCAACAACATTCTTAAGAAATTTGTTTTTCCTTTCAAAAGAGTACCAACAAAGAATATAGCAGGTAAAAATGCTAAAATATAACCAAACCCGTACTCAAACATATAACTTATTCCGCCTCCAAGAGCAAATATTGGGAAAAATAAACCTAAAATGATATAACCAATAATTGAAAGCATACCGAATTTTCTTCCCATTAATGCCACTATAAAGAATATTACAGGTATTTGCGGTATGTATTGGTATGTTTTGATAAAGTGATGGAGAATTTCGGAATCAGATAGTATATCCTGAGATAAAAAAGAAATTGTATCAGCAGGTATATATGGATGTTTTACTGTTATTTGCGAGAAGGCTGCAACTATTATCAATAATATACTTAGTGCAGTCATAACAAGAGTACCAAGTGTAATCCTTGTTGGTTCACCTTTGTACTTAAAGCTATTCAATTGTTTTGCAACTCGTTTACTCATTTATTTCAATTAGTGTTTTTAATTGTTCACAATTTTTATTATAAATTGTTTTAAACTTATCGTGAAAAATACTCTCCGTCCACATTATCAGTGCGTCTTCATTGTTATCCTGATAATAACCTTTCCTTGTTCCAAGAGATTGAAATCCGTATTTTTCATACAACTTAATTGCGGGTATATTGGAGGAACGAACTTCTAATGTCAGATATTTTATTTTATTCTTGTAGCAATCTTCAATAATTTTTTGCATCATTGCTTCACCGATATGATTTCGCAAATAGTCGCTGCGGACTGCTATTGTTGTTATATGACCTTCGTCAATTATATGCCAGGTGCCGGCATACCCCAGAATTTCACCATTATTGTTTTTTGCAGTATAGTATTTAGCCAAATTATTTGACATTTCATCATAAAAAGAAGATTTTGCCCAATGATGTTTCCCATAGGCTTCTTCCTCAATTCTTACAATTGATTCGACATCTTCTCTTGTCATATAATCTATTTTTATATTTGATAATTTCACTAAGGGCATATGCTTTCCCAATCTATGTCATCTTCTGTTTCTTCACCGGGTTCAACTATATGTTCACCATCTTCTAACA
>CALAVD010000066.1 GCA_937892085.1 uncultured Prevotellaceae bacterium | reverse complement strand
AAGACAACAACTACTACGACCTCATGGGTCGCAAGATGAACAGCAACAACCTCCCAGCTGGCATCTACATCCATGCCGGTAAGAAAGTAATAATCAAGTAATCACAAAACGAGATTATACTATTAGGGCGTGACCGGCAATCAGTCACGCCCTATTTTAATAATGCATAACTGACACCATGAGACGTAACCCCCTTTGGCACTTGTGGAGCGAAGCGATACTGTGTGACCAGCGAAGCGGCAAAACTACTTAATCACCCACCGTGCTATGCGAGCCGAGCCGCGTTTCCCTTTCACGATGCGCTTGAAGAGCCACGGCATCACCTTGCGGTAGATTCTCTTGCGATTGAGAGTGGAATAAGCTTTCTGAACTGCGGGTTTGGCATATTCAGGGTGCCCTTCACGCTCATAGTGAGCCGCCAAGTCAAGCAGTCGATAGGCAAGAAGGTCATAGTAACGCTGCTTGTCAATAAGGTTGGAGTTCTTCACGTCAAGATTCATGAAATGCAGCGCTACCTCCCACTTGCCATGCTTCTCGCTAAAACTGGTTCCAGTGATAGAATTCGCTCCGCCATAAATCACATCTACGCGCGCCTTTCCTTCAAGATACCCCACGATGGGGCGTGCCAGCAATAAACGCAATCCGTATTCAAAATCATTCCAGTGCGAAACGCTATTGTTCCACTCAATTTTTTTTATGAAATCGTGACGAGCACAGAAGGCTTGTGTGGCCAGCACGCTATGAAGGATGTGATTGGCGATGATGTCTTTCTTGAATATGGGCATCAAGGTTTTCTCGCCTATCTCATTGACATGATTGCGTCGAGCAATAACGATGTCAACACGACGTGGTGACGACTGAAACGCACTAACGTACTTCTGCACCAGTCGGCGGTCCATAATGTCGTCGCTATCGAAAAACATCATGTATTCACCTGTAGCAAACTGCATTCCACGATTGCGGGCGGCACTGGCAGTTTGATGCTTCTCTTGTGTAACAATCACTTCAAAGTCAGGGGCATTATTCTCAATTTTAAACTGGTTGAGCACCACCATCGTATCGTCGGTCGAGAAGTTATCTACCAATATCACTTGCAGCGGACGATAAGTCTGGTCCAACACAGTTTTCAGTGTTCGTGACACTATGTTTGCACGGTTATAAACCGGAATAATTATTGATACTGTACTCATAACGACACCAAAATTATATATTTTCTTGGATAAAAACAAAAAAAACAATAATTTTGCGAAAAATTCAAACTCACGCTTTAAAGTTTAGAGTTTAGAGAAGTAGTTACTCAAAACCAGCAAGCGAAGCGGCAAAACGAATAACGATAAACGATGAAGATACTCTTCGTAGGAGATGCCAGCAATATGCACAACTGCCTTGCTCAAGCTATGCGCGACATGGGGCATACGGCAGTAGTGGCAAGCAATGGCTCGCATTGGATGGACACCAATCGCGACATCAACCTCAAGCGAGGACCAGGAAAGTTGGGTGCAGTAAAATATGTACTCGACGTGCTTCGAGCATTGCCACAGATGCGAGGTTTTGACGTGGTGGTGACCTGTGGCAACATTTTCCTCGACCTCAAGCCAGCTAAGGTGCAGCGCATCTTCGACTGGCTCAAGCGCCACAATCGTTGTATGGTGCTGAGTGCGTTAGGCACCGACTATGTATATTACCACGCATGTCACGACGGCAAGACCTATCGCTACAGCGATTACATGGTTGGCGACCAGCCCTCTCCCTATGCTTTGTCGCAAGAATATAAAGCTAAGCACGAGGACAACTGGAAACTGCCGTTGATGCGCGAGCACAGCAACCACATCATCAGCAACATAGATGGCGCAATCTCGTGTCTTTGGGAATATCACGAATGCTACAAGCCGTTGCTCGGCGGGCGACTCGCCTACGGAGGCATCCCCATCGACACCAAGAGCGTGGAGCCGCGCTTCCTCGACCGAGAGCCCGAGAAGGTGAAATTCTTCATAGGCATTCAGCGCGACCGCAATATCCTCAAAGGTACCGACCTGCTCCTTGAGGCGGCTCGGCGCACCGTGGAACGCCACCCCGACCTGTGCGAGCTGAGGGTAGTTGAGAATGTGCCCTACGAAGACTATGTGGAACTGCTGAGCAAGTCGCACGTAATTCTCGACCAGCTCTACTCCTACACCCCCGCCACCAACGCCTTGCTCGCCATGGCGCGCGGACTGGTGGCAGTGAGCGGTGCAGAACCTGAATACTACAACATGATTGGCGAGCACGACAACCAGCCAATAGTCAACGTGAGTCCGCTCATAGAGGATGACATAGATGCCAAACTTGAGTGGATAGTGCAGAACAAGCACCTGCTCCCTGACCTAAGCCGCCGCAGCCGAGAGTTTGTCGAGAAGCATAACGACGCCCACGTGGTAGCACAGCGACATCTTGAGTTTTATAAGAGAATATTAGCGAAAAAATGACACTTGAAATACTGATATGCACCCTTGATGAGGGTATTATGCAGATTGCACCAATGCTGCTGCCACAGCGAGAGGGCATCAGCTACCTTGTGTCGTGGCAACACAGCGAGGACAAAGCTCTTGCACTGCCCGAAGAACTGAGGCGCGATGACGTGAGAGTTTTTGACCTCGCCGGGCGAGGACTGAGCCGAAACCGCAACAACTGCCTGCGCCACGCCACTGCCGACGTGTGCCTGATTGCCGATGACGACTGCCGCTACACCCATGAGCGACTTCAAGCTATCATCGACACCTTTGAGAATAACCCACAAGTCGATATCGCCACATTCCAGTTTGAGGGAGAAGGGTCAAATAAATATTACCCACCCTATTCTTTTAACCTTTCATCATTTCCAAAAGGATATTTCGTTTCATCTATTGAAATCTCCTTTAGACGTGAAAGCATTCAGGGAAAAATATGTTTCAACGAGCACTTTGGACTGGGCGCACAAGTGCTACTTTGTGGAGAAGAACATATATTCATTCAAGATGCTCTCGCCAACGGTCTTACATGTAGATTCTTCCCTATCACCGTTGTTAGGGAGAATGACTCTACAATTTGTGTGGCACGCGACAATGAGCCTGGCACACTAATGGCTCATGGGGCTCTGCTCCATCTTTATCACCCAAAGACTCAGTATCTGCGCATCATCGCCAAGTCTTATAGGTTGTGGCGCAAAAGAAATGTGCCATTCTTCAAAGCCACAAGGCACATGAACAATGGCATTAAGTATATAAAGTCACACCCTGAACAAGTGTGATTAATGCATCATTAACAAAAAATCCTCGAAGCGACGCCAAGTGCCATCTATCATGGCATTTGACACTTGCAGGTCCTTGCCATCGATAAGCGCAAATGGACTCATTCCCGACATAATATTTACGCATGACGTGCCAGAGATGCGTTTTGAGAACTCTATGTAATAGAAATTCCCGCTCTTGTCCTGACAAAGCTGCAAGTGGAATATATCGCTAAACATACCATCGTTCTTAGGACAAGCGGCTTTTACAAACTCAGCTACATGCTCAGCAAGCACCCCATCAAGTGGCAACAACTTGATAAAACGGTCGTAACCGTTCTTTAGCGTCACCTCACGGGGAAATATATACATTTTTTCATCGTTGTAGCGCAACACATCAACCACAAACTCATGGTCGATGTCTATTTTTTGCATTACACAAGCATTGTCAAGGAACTGAATATTTCGAGAACCTGCCGACTTAGAATTAGGCTTGACACACACATCAGACAGATAGAATGTCTCAGGAATTTCAATAACACAATTTGTAACTAAATGCGATAGGTAATCATTCATCTGCATCTTGTTATAAAAAAAAGGTAATACGCTTGAAAACGATCGTTTCATTGCGATTTTGTATGCATCTGAATTAGACTGTCTTGTCAGCTCGTCGGCAGGAAAAATCACCGCCTCACCTGCCTCAAGCATTTTGAAAGCCTGGCTGTCGTGAATAAGATGCACCTGCGGGTGCCTCGACACAATGTGCTGGAAATCTGTATCGAGATCGCTCAAAAATAGCTGATGCTGAGCTCCTGTAGCACTAATATAGCTCTCAAAGAACAATTCAGCACTAAGTCCCGCCCTACTGCCTGATTCAAAAACCACAAAATTCATAGCTACTTCACCATCTTTTGAACATAGAACATTTCGGCATATTTTTTGCCACACTCTAAGCCTCGCATGCGCGCAAGAGCACGGATGCCATCCTCATTGAGAGGCGACGGCAGTGTCTTGATTTGAGTCTCGTAATGATAAAATAGCCTTATCTTTTCATCAATGAAATCATCGATATCATAATAAAACAAGCCACCAGGTATTCTATCGGCACTATTGACAAAAGGATACTCATAAAGAGCAAACAATGATGGGGAGACATCTTCCTTCAGCCTCATTGCCGCCTTAGTGCATTGAAACATCACAACATGATCTTGATGATGCGAAGCATAGTTGACAAACACCTCGTCAGGCTTAAAATCAGCCATCACGCGATCAATAGCTGTTGTTATCTCCCTTGCTGGCAGAGTATCCATTTCGGCATCTTTATTATGATAAAGTATATCATAGCTATATCCCGTCTCGCGGGCTACAGTTGCAACTTCTTGTAGCCTGCGTTCCAATGGCTGACGCACGTCACATCCTCCCACTGTCCCAAAGAGCACGTGAACTTGTGCACCTTGCTTTATCTGGCTCAGAATATAACCGCCACATCCCAGAATTTCATCATCGGAGTGAGGAGCTATTATCAAGATTTTCTTCATGACTATCTGTTATTTATAAATATTTTTTCAAGGTATCTTCAAGTAAATCAATGTTCTCAACACGACCTACGATATCTCCCGAACGGTTGATAATATAGACCATTGGAATTTCTGTCACATTATACCGCATAGCAGTGAGGGCGCCATTCGAGTCACGAGTTACTATCCATGGCAAGCGAGCAACCGCCTGCATCCATGCTGCTTCATTGTCGTCAAACGACACCTGATATATTTCCAATCCTCTCGATTTATATTTGCTATAAATATCATTAAGCAGCTTGTTGAGAGAGGGGGAGAATGACTCGCTCTGTATAGTGAAGTTAAGTATCACCACCTTGCCCTGAGAGCACACGTCTTTAAAACTTTGCATCTTGCCCGACTTATCCATCAACTTGAAGTCTAAGACACCAGTTTGGGTTGCCACAATAGTATCGCGTGCCATATTGTTATTTGAAGCTCGTCTCATTCTCAATTTATCTTTATAAGTCTCCACCAGATAATGGGTGCGTGGGTCGTTGGGACGATAGGTCGAGAATGCGTTTGTCACCGCGCCAATAATCTTGAAGTCGCTATTGTCTTCGGGGTTGAACAGCGGTTTATCGTCAATGTACTTGTTGACGATATAATAAGAAACGATACTTTTTGAATCACTGACCAGCTTGCGGCTGGTCTCAAGTTTCCACTTTTTGAACGCCTCGCTTGCGAAGTCGCCGGTCTTGACAAACTTATTCAACTCTTTGTCAAATTTCATCATCAACTCAGCATTTTTGCTACCGCCGATGGTGTAATTCTCGGCAAAGTGCTTTATGTCAGTATTAATTTCTATCTGGTCGATGCTGTCGATGGGGAAATAAATAGCGTCGGAGCCATATACCAAGCGATACACGTTTGGGTAATCAATGGCCTCCTCTTTAAAAGTGAACTCACCACCGTCGGTCATAACTGAGTCAACAAGATGCCATATTCCATTAGAACTGGTCTCAAGGTAAAGCACTGTAGTGTCTCCAGCACCGTCAACTGTGCCGCTAACCTTAAACTTATTGCCGTCGCTGCATGAGCACATCATTGCCATCATAACAACAGCCAAAAACAAAAATTTCTTCATATTATATTAATTATATTTTCCAAAAATCATGCGAAATTACTTCAATTTGCTTGAATGAGCAAATATTTTAAGTGTTAAGTGTTATGTGTTAAGTGTTATGTAGAGACGAGGCAAGTCTCGTCAGCACCATTGTGCATTATGCATTGTGCATTGTGAATTATGCATTGTGCATTATGCATTGTGAATTATCAAAATCCCATTATAATGCCGGTGGTGAACGGAGTGAAAGCTGGGGCATAGCGCTCTTGAAGCACATGGCAGGGACTGTAACGCACGTAGGCGCCAATAAACTTCCATTTTATGCCTCCTAATATGTCAACCGTCACTGGCACCTGATGAATCTTGTTGCTCGACTCCTTCACTTTCTCGCCCCCCAGTGTGTAGATAGTCTCCATGCTGGCATGAAGGTTGAAGTTCACCACTGGTCCCGCAAAAATGTCAACAGTGCTGAACAGGCGCTGGCGCAACAGCCCAGGCACTGTGAGCGAAAACACTTTCACGCGTGACGACTTGGGGACTGCTCCATCGGGGTAAGGGGCAATCGAGATGTTGTCGCCATCTTGACGGAACCGCACATCGTTGTGCAGTTTGAAGTTACGCCAGTCAATTCCCACACCCATCGTGATGCGCTGGCCATGACGCGTCTTGAACTTGGTGCCAATCACGTTGAGCCAGCCTATGTCGATGCTGCGCCCCATACTCACGTCAATGCCACAAGCGTTGTCCCAACCAATGACGAAACCGCCAGTGTAGATGTTCCACCCCACGCTGTCGGTGCATAGCGGATACCAGTCAACCTGGATATAATCCTTGTCGTCGCCGGCCCACACATTCACAGCCGCAACAACACATACTATTAATGTAAGAACTTTTTTCATGCCGCAAAGGTACATAAAAATTCTTGGTTTTAAAGACAATAAATGCAACAACTTTTAGCTTATAGTCTAATAATTTCCAGACAGGATTTCTGGCAAAGAACTCATAAATAGCAGAAAACACTAATATAGTAAAACAGCTTTCAAATTGTAAGCAACGATTTTGTCTTAAATGCAAAAGTGGGACACTTTTTTAAAAAAAATATTTACGTGCCGAGAAATGGACTAAAATCACGACCATTTCTGGTCAAAAACGGAACAAATGGGACAGTTTTGTTAAAAAGCGGAGGGTTACAGAATGTAAGCAAACTCTAAATATCTCATCTGTTTCACCTTTACTATACATTTCAAAGAATTCTTGTGTCTTATGAACTGCAACAAAGGTATGTAATTGCAATATATGAGAACAATAATAAAAAACCAACAGGGTTTTCATTTAATTTTCAGTGCTTAGCATGGCGCCCTAAATTATCAAAAATTTGTCAAAAAAATACCGTGGTGGATGAGGTTCCATCACGGCATTTAATATATTATGTGGACAATTTTACTTGCCTGTGCCGAGGAGAATGTTGTAAATCACTGTAATATCGACGCTTGAGATAGCTCCATCGCCATTAACGTCGCTAGTGGCATAATAGGTCATATCGCCATTAAGCAAGTAATTGTAGAGGCAAGTGATATCAATCGAAGATACCACTCCATCGCAATTCACGTCGCCAAAGATCGACTGCCTGATTACTTCTATCACGCAGTTTGCGGTCAGTGAACTGCCATCATTAGTGGTAGCAGTTATGTATGCTGTTCCGAGACCTTTAGCGACAACTGTCACAACATTTTCCTCAACATATTGAATATCAACAACCTCTGGGTCGCTACTCTCCCATGTAACTGATGCGTCCGTAGCATTCCATGGCTCAACTAAAGCATTTATTTGAATTTCGTCGTTGACATACATCGTTAGTGAATCCACATCAAGTGTCAACGATTCAACTAATGTCGGGGCAACGGTGACCTCGCAACTTGCTGACAGCTCGCTGCCGTCGCTGGTTCTTACTGTTACTGTAGCGGTGCCGAGGCCGACAGGAGTAATAACCACTTGAGAACCTTCTCCTTGCACTTGTACCACCGATTCGTCACTCGAACTCCATATCAAAGCTGGATCGGTAGCATCGCTGGGCTCATAAGAAGCGTTCAGCGTCAATGTCTCCCCCATGTGCATAGTTGCCTCCGACTGGTCGAGCGTCAATGCTGTAGAGTAGATAAATCGTGTGACATTGAACGAGCA
>CALAVD010000065.1 GCA_937892085.1 uncultured Prevotellaceae bacterium | reverse complement strand
GCCGATAATGCCGGGACACATCTTGCCGCTAATATTGAAGTGGCGCACTACCCGCTCAATGGGTATGTTGTACTCTTTCATCAGTATCTTGGCGAGACGCACGGCGTTGTTGAGTGCCGCGTCGGTGAACGACCACCCCTCATGGTTGGGAACAGTCGCACTCGTACCTTTCGCGAGAGTGGAGCAAATCTCAATGCTTATCGTGTTGCGGTTGAATGCGTCGGTCAATGCTCCGGCGGCTTTCTTGTCACCGACAGCCCAACAATAATAGTTCCGCGGGTCGGGATTGAATTGCACCATCTCGGTGTCGTCCACGGCAAAGTCCGCACTCGCCTGTCGCGACTCAAACACATGTTTCACAGCTCTTGCCCGACCGGCCACCGAACTGCTGCCGGCGGTATAGTGAATGGCGAGGTACTTGATGCTGCGCCCCGGCGACTTGCTCACATGGACGGACAGGGGCAGGTACACCACGGCAGGGTCAACGCATTTTGTGTCGGTGACACCCAGCGCAGCCCACGTCATAGACCCCACGATGCCATCGGCTTCAAGACCATGCGCCTTTTGGAACTGTTTCACGGCTTCTTCGGTCTTTGGCCCAAAGTCACCGTCCGCCGTGATGCCAAGTTTCTTTTGAAGGATAATCACTTCGTCGCCACGGCCGCCTCGTTTAATTGTCTTCATTCTCCTTGAATTTGTTATTGATATAATTACTAATCTCGCCGAACTTACTCTTGACGTATGTGGCAATTCCAAGCAGCGCGCCGCCTGTCACGAACACCTCGGAGCAGTAGAACAGCACGCCGTCAGTCACGTTATAGTCACCTGTCAGGAAGAAGCATAAGAATGCCATTAGAATACCACTGGCAATGAGAATGATTGCCATAGTATATGCGACCTTATCTCGGAAGTCAAGTTCTTTCCAGCCGATATGGCCGTCTTTGTCGAAGTCGAATGATTTTTTCATTTTGTCATATATTTATGTATTGCAAAATTACTCCGATAGATTCACCTCTAAAAAGACATTATATTATGGATTTAAACAACGTATTTAAACATTACCTCCAGCACCACTCTCGCATGGTCAAACGAAGCACAAGAGAGGATTACTGCAAACGACTTACCATGCTCTCGAAGTACTGCTCCATGCACTGCATCACCACCATAGAGGAGATCGACTTCACGCAGTTCCTCAACTGGCTCTATGTAGATCGTGGCGTAGCACCCCGCACCTATAACAACTACCGTACATGGTGCTGCTCGTTCTGCAAGTGGCTGCGTCAGCAGCATATCATCACCGATGACCAACTGCCCGATGTGCCGCCTCTCAAAGAGCCACCAAAGGTGCGCCAGCCTCTGCCAACCGACATTCTCAAGCAGGTGCGAGACTACCTCTACCATCGCAACAAACATTTCCTTCTTGCCGTAATGATGGAATACTACTGCTTCATCCGTCCTGATGAGCTGTCCAACATCCGCATTGGCGACATTGACGCGAAAGCGCACGCTATCTATGTCCGGGCAGAAATATCGAAGAACGGCAGAGCCGAGATGGTAGGTCTCAACAATGCGGTACTGTCTCTCATGCGAGAGTTGCACGTCCTTCGCTCGCCGAAAGACTGGTATCTTTTCAGCAACCGATGCCGACCCGGGGCGACGAAGTTGCACAGCCGCATGTTCCGTGACCGCTGGGCGAGACTGCGCAAGCGGCTAAATCTCCCAAAGGAATATCAGTTCTATAGTCTCAAAGACAGCGGCATCCGTGACCTCGCCAATAGCGAGGGTATTGTCATAGCGAGAGACCAGGCACGACACTCCAGCATCGCTGTCACCAACAAGTATCTGCAAGGTCGTGACCGCCCGGTCCATGCCGAGACCATCCACTTCAAAGGTGCGTTGTGAGGATGCCGCCCTCAGCGCAGAAATGGGCAAGGTGCTGAATGAAAGGTTCCTTGATAGCGAGGAATATACGAGATATGCGTATCCTGCAATCTTCGGGAATTATTATTTCAATAGTTCATCGTTATCATCAAATGGAGGTTTTTGGTGTACTCAGCCGTTTGTTGTGCATCCAGGAGAAACGGTCAAAAGTCCAGTCACAAGCAACACGGCTTTGGCAACAGTAGCGGAAGACCAGTTGCCGTTGACATCTTCTTCTGTAATATCTCGTAAAGGCGTGGACAGCAACGCTAAATATACTAACAACACAGAATATGATGTATATGTTATAGTGACCTATGAAAAGAGCAGGTCATACGGTATTCCTATTTCGGGAACCAATGAAAGTGTGTTGGCGCTAAAAGAAATGGATACAGAGATAACAAACCTTCAAAATACACTATCTTCGTCTAAACGTGAGAGTATAACAGTAAACAAATTTGCCTCGGGCGGAACCAACTGCCGTAGGCTACATCTGTAATGGTGCTTATGTGGCAGTTACTCCTACTTATGCTGACTGTGTGATAACGATTGATTTGAACAGCGCAGATATACAAGACTATGATAAGATAAAGATTGTGGTATCAGACACCACCGATGAAACCTTCACACTCGGCAAGGTGAAGGCTGTCATCTTTGACGGAGAAAGCAAGCCATCTTATGAGGTGCGCTACAAGGGTCGCAAGGTTGGCACTGAGCTTATGAGCAAAACATCGGTTGAGAGTGGTTGGACTATGACAGGTAATGCGTCTGTGAAGCAACTGCCATCAGCCGTGCGTAACTACACATCGTTGAACGATGTGGCTAACCACATACAGCTCGATGACGATAGCGCAAGTGCGTCCTGCTCTCAGTCGCTTAACAAGACGGTGCATAAGGTTGCTGTGCGAATTGCTGCGACTATTTTTCCCCCAATCCAAACAAAGAGAACAAGCAATGACTACACCACAACTGAACAGAACTTGTTTCGTGGCATGTATTATGGCGGTGACTTGCTACTCACTATCAATGGTGCATATATCCCTCTCCATATAGAGACAGGCTGGACAGAAGTGTATGCCGAAGCTATTATCGACAGTAATTCGTTGAGCCTGTCAATTGGCAGGGCTACTGCATTTGACCCCGACAACTACAACGTGGGCGAGTTCCCTGTGTTCATTCATAACGTGAGTGTTCAGGAAATAGGTTATTAGATGGCGCAGATGGTTTGTGCTTCAGCGCCGTCTATTACTACGATAATGCAGCATCACGCAGAACTTTGGCCGCATCCAGCGAATTTGAGGTCACTCCAGTTACATATGGGTCTGCATTGATGATCGTTGATGTGCTGTCAATTGTCCAAATCTCGTAAGGTATACCAGCTGTCTTGCACAACGCAATATCTGCTGCTGTATTCCTACTGCTATCGACAAACACTTCCACACCATTATTTGCAAGTGAAAGTAAACGACTTATGGTGTCTGCATTCATGGCACCTTGCGTAACAAAACCAAGCCTTGACTTTTTGTCAATACCGTTAACAGCATATAATAAAGGTATAGACTGCGATATGTATGTCACCTTTCCAACCATCGCATAATCTACTACCATTGTCGCAACGGCTTGCGCTTGTGCCGATGTGAGTGTGCTTTTCAGTTCAATATATGGGTGAATTGATGTCGCTCGGCAGAAAGCAAGAAACTCTGCAAGTGTAGGTATTTTTGTGCCAGCATAGGCACTGCCCTTCCAAATGCCGAAATCATAGGTCAATGCCTCGGCATAAGTTATAACAGCGATATTAACCGTGTCACTTATGGTTGAGCCGTCTGCATTTCTCGCAGTTCTGTTGATGCTTGCATCGTGGAGTAGCACAGCGACATCATCACTTGTGAACTGGACATCGGTCTCAACGAACTCAAAGCCATTAGTCACACTCAACTTGAATGCTGGGATAGTGTTTTCAGGTGCAGCCGTGTTGTAGCCTCGGTGATTAATACCATGCACCTTGTGAGCAATGATTGGTTCGGTCACTAATTCCTTGAGCTGTTCCTTTGTCTTGTTTTCAACAAGTTCCTTCGTATAATTTTCGGTGACAAGTGTGCCTTTCAAATCTATTAGAGTCCCTCCTACCTCTATATAAAACTCTTCAATATTGGCATTGACTTCTGCATCGGTCACGGTATCCGTGAATCCATTAAATCTAATATGAGCCGCTGCTGCAAGGGTCGGGTCAAACGAGAACTGCTTGAATCCAGCTTGCCACCCTGAATCATAAGCCGCTTGTGTTATGCCTGATGGGTAAGTGCCAATATAATTCGACAATACTATTGCTACTTTATAATTTGTGGGGTCTTTGAGTGTGAGTGTGAGTTTTGCCGTTTTATATTTGTCACCAAGAACAATCACATTCCACTTGCGTGTACTACTACCAGTGCCTTGATTATTCCAAGTGGTAAGGGGAAACAAAAGTGTGTCCTTCACGCCAGTGTCTGCAAGGTTTGCACCGACAAACTCAATATTCTCGTCAAAACCTATTGATGCCGTAATGCCCCCAGCGAGATAGTTGCTGACACGGATAAAAGCATCGCCCTCTTGCAAGGCAACCTTCACTTTGTTGATGGTGACGGTTGTATTTGTTACGGTTGAATAAGTTCTTGGGTCTATCACAATGCGAAGGAATGCCCCATTCTCATCATACACACCGACCACTCTGTCTTGTGACTGGCTGCCAGTTGTCCTCAACGCTGTTGTCACATAGACACTTTCATAACCTCTAACGTCTATCTGATTAGATAGACTGTAGTCTGTAGAATAACCATCAACAGTGCCATTCCTCAACAATGAAGACCCTGTTGTCATTGTGATAGGCAAAGTTGAGTAATTATCAACAATGCTTTTCAGCACCTTGCCCATTTCTGCGCTGAGGGCGGCATCCTCACCGCCTGTTTCAAGGTCGTTGACAAGCACCACTTCGCCCAGGTCAACACCGCTTTCGCCCCTCTCGCCTTTTTCGCCAGGGGC
>CALAVD010000064.1 GCA_937892085.1 uncultured Prevotellaceae bacterium | reverse complement strand
GCACTTATCGTTGTGGCCATAACGATAGTCATCAGACCCATAATTTTCAGTAAAAACTTCTTATGCATAGTAGTTTAATAATTTGTTTTCTCTCTTGATATATGTGGTTTTTGTTATTTTACTCTTATAGTGAGTCGCTGGTCACCATTGATGGCGGCGTGCAGCGTGTCGCCCATTTTTAGCTCAGCTGAGCCTTCCAGCTCTATCATGATCATGTCGCCCATTTTCAGGGTGAAATAGACGCTAAGCTGAGCAATCAGCTCCCTGAAGTCGATGCTCCTATCGCTGAGGCATCCCTGGGCAACAACTGTGCTGTTTTGCTCCATAGCAACCACGCTGCTGTTGAGTCTCGCATGGTCGTCAACGGCAGTGAAGTCTCCTAAGAGCAGCGCTCCGTCAAAACAGTGCGCCAGTGCCGAAGTCGCTTCGTTAGGCTGCTGCTCGGTCAATCCGCGTGCTGTCACCTTAATGGCTGGTGCCACAGCGAGACAGTAGCGGTGTGCAAATCGCGGTGCGATGTGCTTGCCCAGCCTGTCGATGTGGAGCACAATGGCTGGTGTGCCAGTAAAACTCTGTGCAAAGTGAGGCACAAAAAATGGTTTGTTGCTCTTGATAATCGCCGAGTCGGCAATCAAGTAAACCTGATTAGGCAGCTCTCTGCCAATGCCTATAATCTTCACTTTGTGATATTCTTGTTAGTGACATTCGCTTCCAAGTTGTTATACATGAGAGCGAGGTCAGAATAAATCGATGTGTTTTGAAGAACCACATTCCGAGGCACCTTGATGCGGAACGGAGTGAAGTTCCATATAGCCTTTATGTTGCTGCTGACGAGAGTGTCGGCAACATCTTGCGCACTCTCTGGCGGCACTGCCACGATTGCTATCATCACACCGCTATTGCGCTGGCGAGTGGGTAGCTCGGCAAAGTCGTAGATAGGGATATTGCTCACTTGTGACCCTATTATGCTTGGATCGATGTCGAATGCCGCTACAATGTTCAGCCCAAACTGCATCAGTCCCAAGTCGCGCATTAGAGCGCTGCCTAACGAGCCGGCGCCAATCAGGTAAGCGTTGTGGCGATGCTTGAAACCCAGGAATTCGGTTAGCGCCTTGGTGAGAGGGTGCACTTCATATCCTATGCGGGTCTTGCCCTTGATGTTGAGAAACGACAGGTCCTTGGCGATTTGCGAGGCGTCCACGTTGAGGCGTTTGGCAATCTGCGTTGAGGACACATGCTCCTCGTGCTTGCTGTCAAGCATCTTGAGGTAAGCCAGATACCAGGGTAGCCTTCTCAGAGTGGGCTCTGGAAGCATCGCTCGGTTGATATGTCGCTCGCTGTCGGTCATTAATAAATATATATAATAATCTGTTTTTTATAGAAAATCAAGTGTACTCAACACCTAATAACTCAACACTCAACACTTAACACTTAGTTCGTTATTGCCAGTTTCTTGGTTTTTGTGCTGTCTTGGTGACCGTCGGTGCCTATGGTGGCTCTGTAAAGGTAGATGCCGCGTGGCAAACGGCTGCCGCTGTAATCGCTCAGGTCCCAAGTGATTGGGAACGAAGAGAACATAGTGCTGCGACCGCTTTGTGTGGTGCTCCACACCCTCTGTCCCATCAGGTTGAAGACCTCGATTGTGATGGTCACCGTTGCCTCTGGGCGGTTGTGCGTCACGAGGAAGGTGGTGGAGGTAGAGGCAGGGTTGGGGAACGCCTTTATCTCGTCGATTTCGGGCTTGAGCCCACCTATCACGTTGAATGTTATGGTTTTCTCGCTGGAGTTGTTAAACACGTCCCACACCTTTAGTTTGAGGGTGTGATGTCCGTTGCTCAAGTCCGAGAGTCCATAGTTTATCGTTCCTGCCGAGCCTTTCTCGGCTTCTACGGCGGTGTAATAGCTGCTCACGTCGCTGAGTGTGGTGTTCCCGTCGAGCACGAGCGTCATGTTGTGCCCAATTCCGGCACTTGAGAAATTGATGCCGCTGTCATCGCTCACTGTGGCTATGAACAGTGGCGACTCGTTCACGTTGTCGCCGTCTTGGAAATTGGTGCTGTTGAGACCTATGTAGGAGATGTCGGGACCAATGGTGTCGGCGACCACGCTCTCGTCATACCCGTAGATGTAGAAGTCGTCGCAAGCCCCTGTTGCTTCGAGCTTGTGCTCAGAGTCGTAAGCATAAAGGCTCACCAGCGACGGGCGGTAGTTGTCGTAGTTCACCGTGATCTCACTTGGGATGGTGATATTGAACGAGAACTCGCCGTTGGTCACGCGGTTCACATTGAGGGAGAGCTTGTTCTGATGGTCCTCGTAGGTGTAAACCTTGTCATTAGCGCCGATGAAAGATACCGACTCCTCGCAGTCGAAAAGTGTGCTTTCAATCAGTCCGTTGAAATGGGTCTGCTTAGTGCCGGCAAGGTTCTCGATGTGACCCGTGATTGCCATCGTCTGTCGTGCCTCAAACACTGGCATGTTGTTGGGGTCAACGGGCTTACCGTTGATCTCGTCAATGACAGCTTGGAGCGGAGGCATAGCGGGACGCATTGCCGGGTCGCCATAGAGGTGATAGCGCAGCGAGTTCTCTTTGCCTTCTTTGGTGTTGTTCTTGGCGTAAATGAGCAGGTCACCTAAACGCATGATTTGCCCGTTGCTGTCGCGGCTATACATTTTCTTGGCGGCAGTGAGGTTGAGATATTTGTTGTCGCTCATGTAAACCAGTCGTGGTGGGCATATCATTGCTACGCATCCACCATTAGGATTTACCAGCATGTTTTCACCGCCTGAGGGGTTGGTGGCGTCGTGCCTCGAGAACTCACATGTTGCGGCTAAGAGGATTGGCTGGTGGCTGTAGAAAAGGCTGTTCTCAATATCGCCAGTCACCAGCAGTCCGTCGTTGGTCCATCCCGACGGTCCGCCGTGCCCACAGTAGTTCCACCACAGAGTGCCCTCGGTCAGCGTCTTGAACATTTTCTTGCGGGCGTCGGGGAACTTGGAGCCTGAGCCGTCGCTTTTCTCTTCAAAATTGTCGAGGAAGACGCGGTTGAAATTTGTGGTCTCGCCGCCATTCTCCATCACGGTTTGTATCACGCTCTCGCCGTGAGTCCAGTGGTTGCTGCCGTTGTCGTCTTCATTATCGGCGACGTTGAGCATGGAGTTTTTCCAGTTTCCGTAGTCGGGTTGGGTAACATATTTGATAATCTTGTTCACCATGACGTTAGCATCGGTAACGCTACGCGCGGGGATGCGCCCCACAGCAATCATCATGGAGCCTGTGGTGGTGCTTCCCATCAAGGAGTTATCGGCGAGATAGGCGAAGTAGTCGTCGCTGGTGAAAGACTTCATCTCGTCTTGACTGTCTGTGCTCTCCCACACGAGGAGTTTGGGATATTTCTGAGCTTTACCGGCATTGGTCATTTGGCGGTTGTCGCAGTAGCCGTTGCCAAGCAGGAGCAGGTAGCCGAGTTTGTGGCCTTGCTCGTCGGTGCCACGGTCATAGAAGTACTTGCATATCATGCGGTAGGCTGAAGCGTCGGGGGTGCCGCTCGAGAACTCGTTGAACACCTTGTTGTGGTCGAGCACCAGCACGCGCATGCTGTCAACAGTCTCGTGCATGGCAGCAAGTTGCTGGGCTTGCGCCAGATATTCGCTTGGAGCGAGGATTATCATGTCGGGGATGGGGCTGCCGTGGATGCTCTGGTTTTCGATGTCGGCGGCAAAGGTGGGGGAGGGGAATGTGCCGTTCTCGCTAAAGGCAATCAACTCGCGACGCTGGCTGTCGGGCAGGCTGAAGCGTGCCTTGTTGCCGTCAAGGCTCAAGTTCATCTCCACGGGGGCACCGCTGCGTGTCACGTCCCACACATGAGTGCTGGAACTTGCTCCGCTAAGTTCGAATTGTGAGTTCATATCGCTCTTCAGCCCAAATGGCAAGCTGCTGTTGCCGGCAAGGTCGAGAGTGCGCTGGTAGTTGACGGTGATATAATCGAGACGTGCCAGTATCACTGTCCCGGCAGGCGCATAGCTCACGGTGTAAGTGAGATCTTTAGTGCCACTCAACTTAAACTCTTTCACTACCATAACGGGATTGTAGTGGTAGTGGTTTCCGTCGCTGGCAGTGATGGCCGAAATTTTTGTGGCGCCGGCAAGGTCGTTGCCGTTATACTTGAATGACACGCTGCTGTTGGCATTATAGGTCTTGGCACCGAAGCGTGTGAGGACATGCACATTGGAGCCGTCAACTAAGCCGTTGAGCGTAAATTTGAACGATTGTGAATTTGTGCTGGTGAAGTCTTCGCCCAGCAGCACACGCCCTGTCTCGCCGGGATTTATCAGCTCCTCCTCATGGCATGTGCGCTCGTTGAACGTAGTGACAGTTTTTGTGCCATTGGCAGTGATATTCGACTGGTCGGGAGTGAGGTCGGAGTAAGAATTGTCGTCGGTGATAAAATAGAAACCTTGCGTGGCATAGGGATGCTGTTGCTGAACGTATCTCTGGTAAGAGTTTGACCACTTCCATGTGAAAGGACCATTGGCGTAGAATAAGATGCGGTCGCCACTGCGTAGCACGGGGACCTGTGGCAGGTCGTCGGGGATGGTGCTGCGAAGGGTGTCGTTCAAGGGCGTGCCGCCAAAGCCGAACACCCTCACATTGTTCAGGTTGTTAAACCCCCATTTGCTGGCATCGCTGGCGGTGATTTGGTAGATGCCGGTTTCGTTCACCGCCACTTTCACCCATTTGCCAGTTGCCAGTCGCGACGTGTCGGCATAGTGAGTCAGGTCAAAGCCCTGCGCGCTCAACCCCACCATCAGCAGCAAAGCTGCCGAGAGTGCTCGGGTGAAAGATTGCAGTATTTTGTGATAATATTTTGTTGTTATTAATATTATTAAGCTGCTTTTTCTCAAGAGCGGAAGAGCGTCGTGTAGGGAAAGAGTGTAGA
>CALAVD010000063.1 GCA_937892085.1 uncultured Prevotellaceae bacterium | reverse complement strand
TAGTAGCTTTTTTCATCTGAAAAATTGGAGTTTTTCTTTACAAAGTTACTAATTTTCATGGACTTATGCAATAGTTAATCATCTGGCAATCAGTTAATAGGGTTAAATATTTAACTTTTTTCATGTGCTAAATCCACCATTATTAAATTTTAAAGTAATTTTTAAGCGCGTAGCGCGCCCTTCGAGCAGCTAACGCAATTGTGCATTAAGCATTATGAATTGTGCATTTGCTTAGAATCCGGTCCATGTTTGGCGCCAGAGGGTGCGTGCCATCTCGTCCCAGCGCAGGATGGTGGCGCCGAAGAAGTCGGCCACGTAGCCGTTGAGCATCGTTTGGGCCTTCTCGGTGTCGCTGGCTTTGAGCTGCTGCCACATCTGTTGCACGAAAGGCAATTCGCGCTGACCTTTCTCCATGAAGTAGTCACGGGCAGGCTCCAGAGTCTTGCGATAGGTTCCCCAGCGCACGGTGGCGAGGCGGTTGGCCTTGCGGTAGTGCCACAGTGCTGCATCGTCGCGGTCGCTGTGCTGTCCGCACACTTGCAGCAGTTTAGGTAGCTCGGTAGTACCGGCAAAGATGGGGAACCTGGGGCTCTCGCCTGGGTTGTCGAGGCACACCCATGCCACTCCACCTATCTCGTCGGGGAGCCACGAGCGGCACTGGATAACGGTGCTATAGGCGCACCAGGGCACGCTCACGGTGCGTATGTTCTTCATCGCCGAGTCGCCCATGGCGTAATACATGTTAATCTCGTCGGGTCGCATCCACGGGTTGCTGTAGGGCGACACTATACTGTCGGGCTCGTTCTCCACAAGGTTGCCCTTTTTGTCTTTGCGCTTGGGGTTGGGGATGAGGTGTCGCCCGCTCAGGTTCTTGTCGGTGCCCTCGTAGTAGCTTCCTAACAGCTGCATCACCTGCTCAGGGCTTACTTTAGCGTCGGGCTTCACGCTCAGCGGCAGCCATGCCGCGGTGTCGCTCAGGTTGAGCGACGGAGCGAGGGCGTTCATGATGTAGTGCTCGCGCACGCTGTAGTTCTTCTTCTCGTGGAAATAGTTCTCGCCGCTGTAGGCCTTGAAGAAGTTGAACTCCTCCTTGCCGTCCCACAGCTTGAGCTGGCGGGCAACGTCCTTCACGTTGGCCGATGCCATGTAGTGTTTCTCGTCGTTGAGGTCGAGGGCGCCGATGCGCGAAATGTTGGCCGAGACTGCAATCTCGTCGTCGGGGATGCGCACCGCAGCCCACACGGCGCCCACCTTCTTGGGACCAGCGCCGAAGATTTCGAAAATCCACACCTCGTTGGGGTCGGCAACGGTGAGGCACTCGCCGTCGTCGCAGTAGCCATATTTCTCGGCAAGGCTGCCCATCGTCTTGATGGCGTCACGCGCGGTGGAGCAACGCTCCAGGGCGATGCGCTGCAGCTCCTCGATGTAGAACATGCCCGCTTTGTTGCGCAGCGTGTCGCGGCCGCCAATGGTGGTCTCGCCCATCGCCACCTGGCGCTCGTTGAGGCTGGGGTAGGCGGTGTCGAGGTAGCGGTAGGTGTGTCGCACCTGCGGTATCACGCCTTTCACGCGCATCTTGGTGCTGTCGCTCGCCGCCTGTGTGTGCATGCGTCCCTCGTAGATGGCGGTCACCGTGTCGCGCTCATAATCGCGTGCTGGCGTCATCGTCATCCATGTGCGATACCACGAGTCGCAGGTGTGGGACGTAATCACCGAGCCGTCGGTGCTGGCGTTCTTGCCCACCATGATGCTGGTGCACGATAGGCGCTTGCGGTCCTCGCGAGTGGACTCATCTACTTGACTTACAGCGGTCATCGTCACCGCCATTAGGGCTATTAAAGTAAAAATCTTAGATTTCATAGTAATAATTTTTAAATTCCGCTACAAAAGTACACAAAAAACAGCAGATTGTCAAATGTGGAGAGGGGGCACACTAATTCTCACAACCCATGCCCGCAGACTTTCAGAACACTAATTTCACGAATTATAACGAATTTTTCGTGCAAAGATAGCATAAGAAGTGTGAATGTGGCGGGCATGATAATTGGTTGTAATTCGTTGAATTAGTGTGTCTTTGAAAGCTGTTGGCGAGGTGGTGCCTGGGGCGGTGTGTGAGTTTTGACAAGAAACAATTAAGGCAACAATCTTGCGATTGCTGCCTTAATGCGCTTCAAGATGGACTTGAACCAACGACCCCCTGATTAACAGTCAGGTGCTCTAACCAACTGAGCTATTGAAGCAATTTTGCAATGTTTCCCCGATTTTTTGGGAATTGCGGTGCAAAATTACACCCATTTTTTGAATTGTGCAACACTTTTCGCCAAAATATTTTAAAAAAACGTCGAATAAATGATTTTTCTCGACTTTTTACGTTTTATCTGAACAAGAAATTGTACTTTAGCAGTCCCAAATTTTGTGGAAGGAGGAACGTGGACCGTGAAACGTGGAATGTGAAACGTGAAACGCCCTCTCCCCTTAAAGGTGTCTTGCGCAAAATAGAGATTAATGACGAATATAATAATAACAATAACTTAAGAGAGTCTTATGGCGAGTGACGTCGCTATTGTCTTGTTAGCTCGTTTACTTGTCAGCTCGTTAGCTAAAAAAAAGATATGAAAAATAAATTCCGAAATATAGTTCTGATACTTGCGTTGCTTGCCGTGGTTGGTCCTGTGGCACTCGCCGACGAAAGTGACAACAGCGTGCGCGACACTCGCATAGCCCGCAATCTTGACATTTTCAACACTCTGTTCAAGGAGCTTAACACCATGTATGTTGACACTCTCGACATCGACAAGTCAATGGAAACTGCCATCAATGCGATGCTCGAAGATGTGGATCCCTACACCGAGTATATCCCGGCCAAAGACCGCGCCGACTTCATGGTGATTTCCACTGGCGAGTATGGCGGAATAGGGTCTTACATCTTTGAACGCAACGGCAAGGTGTATATCAGCGAACCTTACGAGGGCAGCCCGGCGGCAAAGGCGGGCATGAGGCCTGGCGACCGCATCGTGATGATAGACGGCGAGTCGGTAGAGGGCTGGAACAACAGCAAGGTGAGCGAGCACCTCAAAGGTCAGCCCAGCACGCCAATTTCGATAACTGTGGTGAGGAAATATGACCCCGACAGCGTCAAGACTTTCAATCTCGTGCGTGAGAAGATTAAAGTGGATCCCGTGAGCTATTATGGTGTCATTCACGAGAATATAGGCTACATCGCTCTCGACACTTACAATGAGCACTCGGCAGCCCAAGTCAAGAAAGCCTTGCTTGAGCTCAAAGCCAATCCAGCGGTGAAGAACATTATCCTTGACCTGCGTGGCAATGGGGGCGGCTTGCTTGAGAGCGCGATACAGATTGTGGGGCTATTTGTGCCTAAGGGCACTCAGGTGTTGCAGACTCGTGGCAAAACCAAGCAGCAAGAGCGCAACTACAAGACTACCGACGAACCAGTAGATACCGAGATCCCGCTTGCCGTGCTTGTGGATGGCGGCAGTGCCTCGGCAGCCGAGATTACAGCCGGCGCCCTCCAGGATCTTGACCGTGCCGTGGTGCTCGGCACTCGCTCCTTTGGTAAGGGATTGGTGCAATCGACACGTCAGCTGCCGTTTGACGCTCTGTTTAAAGTCACAGTGTCGAAATATTACATCCCCAGCGGACGTCTTATTCAGGAGATTGACTATTCTCAAAAAGATGCTGCTGGCAATCCCAAGCACACCGTTGACACTACCGCGCAGCAATACTACACTGCTCACGGCAGATTGGTGAAAGGTGGCGGAGGTATCACGCCCGACATCGTGATTGAGCCTGCCAAGGCGAGCCGTCTCGCCTATAACATCGTGCGCGACAACTGGGCGTTTGACTATGCGGTGAAATATGCCGCTGAGCATCCCACCATTCCCGCCGCTGCCGACTTCAAGATTACCGATGAGATATACAACGATTTCAAGGCGTTTATCGACACTGATAAGTTTGAATATGACAAGGTGTGCGAGAAGAGCCTCGCGTCGCTCAAGCAGACGGCTGAAGACGAGGGCTACCTCAACGATGAGACCAAGGCAGAGTTTGATCGCCTCGAGAAGCTTCTCAAGCACGACCTCGACAAAGACCTTGACCTGCATCGCGACGACATTGAGAAGTTGCTCGGCAAGGAGATTATTAAAAACTACTACTACCAGCGCGGGCAGATGATCTATGCGCTGTCTAAAGACCGCGTCACGGCGCGTGCCAGCGAGATGTTCAATAATGATGGCGAGTGCGAGAAGATCCTCAACATCCGACCCGTGAAAAAAGCCTCTACAACAAAAAAACAAGCTAAGAAGAAGTGAAACCGTCGCCACTCGAACTTAATGAACTGAGTCAGTTGCTTTTCACTGATGCGCAGCGCACCGCGCTCCGGCGCTTGGTGACGGGTAAGGCTAACCGTGTGATGGTAGTCGATGGGCTGGCAGGCTCGGCGGCACCCATGCTGTTCACCGCCATGCCCAAAGGCAGCAATCCTTATCTCATCATCGCCAACGACCTTGACGAGGCGGGCTACATATATCACGACCTGTGTCAGCTCACCAGCGAGGCGCAGGTGCTCATGTTTCCCTCGGGCTACAAGCGCGACATCAAGTATGGGCAGGTAGATGCGCCTCAGGAGATATTGCGCACCGAGGTCCTCAACCGCTGGCACACCGATGGCGACCTGCGATGGGTGGTGACCTATCCCGAGGCGCTTGCCGAGAAAGTGGTGCCGCGCGCGAGCATCGAGAAGGCTACCGTTACCATTGAGGTGGGAAAAGAAGAAGACTTGACGCAGGTGTCGATACACCTGCGGGAGTTGGGATTTCAGGAGGTGGACTATGTGTATGAACCAGGGCAGTTCTCGGTGCGTGGCTCGATTCTCGACGTGTATTCCTTCAGCAACGAGTATCCTTACCGCATCGACTTCTTTGGCGACGAGATCGACAGTGTGAGAACCTTTGATGTGGAGACTCAATTATCGAAGGAGCGCTTGCAGAGCGTGAGCATCATCAACAACACGTCGGCGCAGGCGGCGGGCGCGGGAGTGTCGCTGCTCGAATATGTGGGCAATGACGTGACACTGCTTGTACACGACATTAACTGGCTGCGGCAGCGCGTGGAGGCCATAGGCAACGAGACCATGAGCCAGAGTGCCATCGAAGCGCAGGAGTGCGACCACGAGGCGCTTCACAAGGTAGTGGATGTGCCACATTTCCTCGCCTCGCTCAATGCCATGCGGCGACTGGAGTTCTACTACGGGGAGAGCCAAGCCACTGGCAACGCCAAGTTGTCGCTACACTGCTCGCCACAAGGCATCTACCACAAGAATTTTGACCTCATCAGCCACTCGTTCACCGATTTCCTTGAACGTGGCTACACATTATACATATTGAGTGACAGCGCAAAGCAGATTGAGCGCTTGCGCGTCATCTTCGACGACCGTCACGACGAAATCGAGTTCACGCCGGTGAGCCGCACGCTTCACGAGGGCTTCGTAGATGACGACCGCAAGATGTGCGTCTTCACCGACCACCAAATTTTTGACCGCTTCCACAAGTACAACCTCAAGAGTGAGCGTGCTCGCTCGGGGAAATTGGCACTCTCGCTCAAGGAGTTGAACCAGATAGAGACTGGCGACTTCATCGTGCACGAAGACCATGGCATAGGCAGGTTTGAAGGACTGCTGCGTACTCGTGTCAACGGCACGATGCAGGAGATGATAAAACTGTCGTACCTCAACGGCGACGTGATTTTCGTGTCGATTCATGCCCTGCACAAGCTCTCGAAATATCGTGGCAAGGAGGGCGTGCCACCCAAGCTGAGCAAGTTGGGCACCGGCAAGTGGCAGACTATCAAGAACCGCACTAAGGGTCGCCTCAAGGATATCGCCCGCGACCTCATCAAGCTCTATGCCCAGCGGCGCGAGGAGAAAGGCTTCGCTTTTAGCCCTGATGGTTACTTGCAGCAGGAGCTCGAGGCTTCGTTCATATATGAGGATACTCCCGACCAGTTGCGGGCATCGCAAGCAGTGAAGGCCGATATGGAAAAGGACAAACCTATGGACCGCCTCGTGTGCGGTGACGTGGGTTTCGGCAAGACCGAGGTGGCGATACGTGCCGCTTTCAAGGCGGCAGTAGATGGCAAGCAGACCGCTGTGCTCGTGCCTACCACCGTGCTTGCGTTCCAGCACTACAACACGTTCAGCGAGCGCCTCAAGGACTTCCCCGTGCGCGTCGATTACCTGAGCCGTGCTCGCAAGCCTAAGGACGTGAAGCAGATTATCGCCGACCTCGCCGAGGGCAAAATCGACATCATCATAGGTACTCACAAGCTCATTGGCAAGACGGTGAAATTCAAAGATTTGGGCTTATTGGTAGTAGATGAGGAGCAAAAGTTTGGCGTAGCAGTCAAGGACAAGCTCAAGCAACTCAAGGTGAATGTTGACACCCTCACCATGAGTGCCACGCCCATACCGCGCACACTGCAATTCTCACTCATGGGAGCACGTGACCTGAGCGCCATCAACACTCCACCCGCCAACCGTTATCCCATCCTCACCAGTATCAACGCCCTCGAGGATGATGTGGTGAAGGAGGCTATCAACTTTGAGCTTTCACGCAACGGTCAGGTGTTCTTCGTGAATAACCGCATTGAGCCGCTCTATAACCTCAACGCGATGATAAACCGACTGGTGCCCGATGCGCGTGTGGTGGTCGCTCACGGGCAGATGCCACCCGAGCAGCTGGAGCAGCGTATTATCGACTTCACTAATCACGACTACGACGTACTCTTGGCGACTACCATCATCGAGAGCGGCATCGACATGCCTAACGTGAACACCATCATCATCAACAACGCCCAGAACTACGGCCTCAGCGACCTGCATCAGCTGCGAGGCAGGGTGGGGCGCAGCAACCGCAAGGCATTCTGCTACTTGCTCGTGCCTCCTGGCGTACCACTTACGTCGGTGGCAAGGCGGCGCCTGCAAGCCATTGAGAGCTTTAGCGACTTGGGCGCGGGCATTCACATTGCCATGCAGGAACTCGACATTCGTGGGGAGATCGGAAGAGCACACGTC
>CALAVD010000062.1 GCA_937892085.1 uncultured Prevotellaceae bacterium | reverse complement strand
CGCTATAGGCGCAGTTCTTCTTGGGCAGGTCGGCCTGATTGATAATCACATCGCGATACAAGTTCGTCACAGGCACCTCGGCGGTTGGGATGAGATAGAAGTTATCGACCTGGCAGTGATACATCTGTCCCTCCTTGTCGGGCAACTGGCCAGTGCCAAGACCTGACGCCTCGTTAACCACCAGTGGTGGCTCTATCTCCACATAGCCCGCCTTGCTTGCCTCGTCGAGGAAGAACTGGATGAGAGCGCGCTGCAACTTGGCGCCTTTGCCAATATAAACCGGGAAGCCGGCACCTGTAATCTTAACTCCTAAGTCAAAATCGATGAGATTGTATTTCTTGGCAAGCTCCCAGTGTGGCAGGGCATCGTCGGCGAGGTGTGGCTCGGGACCACCGCTCTTCTCCACCACGTTGTCCTCGGCAGTGCGACCTTCGGGCACGGCATCGCAGGGTAAGTTGGGGATGGTGAGTAATATCTCTGTAATCTCGTTGGCGGCAGCAGTCATCGTGTCGTCGATTTCCTTATTGGTGGCCTTGAGTTGTGCAACGGCGGCCTTTGCCTGCTCGGCTTCGTCGCGCTTGCCCTGCTTCATAAGGGCGCCAATCTGCGCTGCCATCTTGTTGAGTTGCGAAGCGTTGTCGTCGCGCTGCTTCTGCGCATTGCGGCGCTGCTTGTCGAGTTCTATAATTCGCATTATTGGTTCTCGGGCATCGAAGTGCTTCACTGCAAGCCTTTCAATAACATGCTCTGGGTTCTCGTTAATTACTTGTAAAGTTAACATATAGTTATTTTATTCTTAGTTTTTAGTTCTTTAGTTTTTTCTATATTATAGAGAAGACAAGGCACGCCTTATCTTATTTTCCGCTAATCAATTTATTCTCCAAAGGAGATTGTGCCAGTGGTGCTGCCTTTTTTCTTGTTCAGCGGCGAGGCGGGCTTGGGAGCTGCAGGTTTGGCGGGAGCACTCTGCAACTCGCGGAATTCGTTCTTCACCTGCTGGTCGCGCTTGAAGGCGGGGTTCTTCTCAAGCAGGTCAACAATCTCGTCGTTGTCGATATCCTCGGGACGCAGCACGATATACTGCGCCATAGCGCGCTCCAGGTCGAGGTTGTAGATCTTGGAACCATACTCTTCCTCTATGCGGCTCGTTGCCGATGTAACCTTGGTGTCGGTCATCTTATCACCCTCGGCCATTGCCGTCTCGGCGTCGAGCGACACATTAAATCCTGAGGCGAGCATGGTAATCTTGATTTTCTCTCCCAGCGAGTCGTCGTAGGCCACACCCCAAATCATGTCGTGGTCGAGAGGGAACTGCGCCATGAAATTCTTCATCTCGTCAATCTCGCTCATCTTGAACTCATCCTTGGCATTGCGAGAATAATAGATATTGATCAAAATGCGCTGAGAGCCATAGATGTCGCGGTTCTTGAGCAATGGTGAGTTAAGGGCATCTTGTATAGCCTTGGTCACGCGCTGCTCACCCTCGCCATATCCCGAACTGATGATAGCCACGCCGCCTTCACGCAGCGTGGTATTCACGTCGTTGAAGTCGAGGTTGATGTAGCCGTCAACGTTTATCAGGTCGCTGATGCTGCGGGCTGCTATCGACAGGGTGTCGTCGGCCTTGCCGAAGGCATTCATGAAGTTCAGGTCAGGATAAATCTCACTCAACCGCTCATTGTTGATGATGAGCAGGGCATCGACATACTTCTGCATCTCGTCGGCACCGCTCAGCGCCTTGATAATCTTCTTCTTGCCCTCGAAGAGGAAAGGAATAGTGACAATACCAATGGTGAGCACGCCCTTCTCACGAGCCACGCGTGCCACCACAGGTGCGGCGCCAGTTCCTGTGCCACCACCCATACCGGCGGTGATAAACACCATCTTGGTCTCGTCGTCGAAGAGCGCCGAAATCTCTGCTTCACTCTCTTCGGCAGCCTGCTTTGCCAGCTCTGGTTTGTTGCCGGCACCCAAGCCAAAGGTGGTGTTGGGACCAATGAGCACCCTGTTAGGCACTGGAGAGTTGTTGAGCGCCTGCCGGTCGGTGTTCATTACCACAAACGACACGCCACTTATGTTCTGATTATACATGTGGTTGATGGCATTGTTGCCACCACCACCTATTCCTATCACCTTTATCAGGCAAGGCTCATTATTTCCTGTCGCGGTCTTGGCGTTACCAAATCCAGGGTCCTGGTCAATCTCTCCAAAGATGTCTTTCTGCTCGGGCATCATCGGGGTTTTCTCCTCGCTGGCTCTCACATTGCCTGCTATGCCGTTTTTAACGTTCTTATCCATATATCTTGATGTTGTTAACTTGTGAAAATATCATTTGATGTTTTTACCTGGAGGAAAGTTGTTTCTATTCATCGTCCTCAGGTTCTCTCATCAACTGTTCCATCTTAGATCGAGCTTTCTCAATCCACGTCATGCCCTTGCGACGCTTGGGCTCGGCGGGACGTTCACGCGTCTCGGTAGCGCGTGAGGGTTTGCTGGAGCGTGCCGGCTCCTCCTCGCGGAAGCGGCCATAGCCATAGTCCCCATTGTCGTCGTTGCCACGATTGCCATAGTCGGGAGTCACATAGTCGTCCTCGCCAGTGTTGCCGTAAGTGTTAAGGCGCACACACGACTGGTTGCCAGGCATGTTGGCTGCCGCATGCGACAGCAAAGCAAAGAGTTGGATATACTCGGCACGGTTGATGTTGTGGTCGAGGATGTTGAGCGACTTGGGATAAGACCCTGTGCGCACTTTCAACTTAATCTCGTCCTCGATGCGGCGAACGATGCCCTGCAGCTGTGCCCCACCGCCTATCAGCACAATGTTGTGCAAATCCACAATCTTCACGCCAGCGTAGGAAATCTGCTGCTTGATGTTGGCGATTATCTCGCCAGTGCGGGCGGCAATATAGTTGGCTGCATCGGCCGAGTTAACTCCCTCAATGGAGATGTGGTCCACATTCTTCTCGAGAGGATTGCTGATGTTTTTCTTCACCCGCTCGGCAGTGTCTTCCAGCACGTTGAGACCCACTGTAATGTCGCGGGTGATGTTGCGGCCTCCTAAGGGGAGAGTGGTGAGATAGACCAGCGAGCCGTCTTTGTAAATCGACACCGTGGTGGTCTCAGCGCCTAAATCCACAAGCATGCAGCCGAGCGACTTCTCCGAAGGCTCCAGAATCTCGTCGGCAACTACCAGCGGAGTCACAAGGTACTCTCGCACGCGGGTAGCGCCGCTCATCACTCGGTCGAGGTTGAGCTTCAGGTTGGTCTTGGCAACTATCAGGTTAAGTTTTATGTTGATATTCGAGCCAAACTGTCCGCTTGGATTAGTGGTCTCGTTCTTATCCACATAATAGGTGCGTGGCACCACCTTGATAGTTTCGTAGTTCTTGATGGGGTCACGCCCTGCCTCGCTGATGATGCGGTCGAGCACCTCATCGGTGATGGGCACTGTAGCGTCAAGGTTGTGGTTCACCTCGGTAGGCTCGCTGTGCAGGGAGCGCCCGCTGAATCCCACAAACACCTCATCGATAGTGCCATCAATTCGGTTCTCCAGTTTCTTGATGATGGTGTTGATACACCCTTTTGTGTTCTCCACGTTCTGCACGCATCCATGCCTAACGCTGTTGATGAGTTTCTCCACTTCGAGATGATTGATTTGCACATATCCGGCCGTGGTCTTCTCGGCTATGGCACCCACAATCTTCGAACTGCCAATCTCTAATGCTGCTATGTATTGTGACTTGCTCATATATAAATATTAAGTTTAAATGTCGAGTGTTAAGTATTAAGTGGTTTTCTTAGTGTTGGGAGACTCCTTGGGCTTCTCCTTAGGTGGTGCCGACTGCTCTGGAGGCTTCTTCGCCTCGCCATTATTCTCGCCTGCGGCAGGAGGCTGAGCGCTCCCTCAGCAGCATGGGCCGGGATCCGAGGGAGCCCGGAATGATGCAGAAGCTGGGAATGAAACTGGGGTTGGAGATGCAGACGGTGATGGATACCTCCTGCTCCCATGTGGCGGAGCTGATGATGAACGGCAGTAATATGGGGATCATCAACCTTACCAAGATACTCAACAGCTTCCCCAACGCCTCTCCGGCGGTAAAGGACCTGTGCAATCGCTTTGTTGCGGAGGAGCAGGAGAATATCCAACGCATGAAGGGCTTTTTACAGTAATTG
>CALAVD010000061.1 GCA_937892085.1 uncultured Prevotellaceae bacterium | reverse complement strand
AGAATCCAAATTTTCAAAAAATAGTGAAAAAAATCAATTTTCAGAAACAACAAAAGAAAGCCAAAATGCTCTTTTGGCCAAAAAAGAACAAGAAATAAAAACTTTGAGATTGAAATGTCAAAAATTAGAAAAAGAAAATAACAGATATATTCACCAAAAAAATTATACTCAAAATATCATTTGCAACAACCAAAATACATCATCAAATTTTCCTATAAAAATTGAAATCAAAAAATTATGGGAAAATTTTTTTGGGGGTTAGACATAAAAAATATTATCATGAAGAAGAAATTGTTACTTTTAGCCGCCGTCGCACTGCCACTCTTGAGCCAAGCTCAGGGATGGCCCGACAACTATGGCGGCGTGATGATGCAGGCGTTCTCCTGGAACTCCTTCAGCGACACCCGATGGGTAAAACTAACCCAACAGGCCGATGAAATCTCACAGTATTTCGACCTGGTTTGGATTCCACAAAGCGGCTGGACCGGCAGTAGCGGCTCAATGGGATATGACGTGAAGTACTACTTTGACCAGCACAGCGCCTTCGGCACCGCCACCGAGCTGCGCGAGCTCATCAGCACCTACAAGGCCAAGGGCACCGGCATGATTGCCGACGTGGTGGTAAATCACCGCGGCAACCTGAGCACCTGGACCGACTTCCCCGTGGAGACCTACAACGGCGTCACCTACACGATGACGGCTGCCGACATCTGCAAAGACGACGATGGTGGCGCCACAGCCGCTCATCTGGCTCCTGGTGAGTCGCTCAGCGCCAACAACGACGAGGGCGAGGACTGGAGCGGCATGCGCGACCTCGACCACAAGAGCGAGAACGTGCGCAACGTCATCAAGGCCTATGTGAGCTTCCTTGCCAACGACTTAGGCTACACCGGCTTCCGTTACGACATGACGCGCGGCTTCTGGGCAAACCGTGTGGCAGAATACAACAATGCCGCCGGCGTGCAGTTCTCGGTGGGAGAGAACTGGAGCAGCCAAAACGAAATCCAAAACTGGATCAACAAGTGCAAGTGGAACGGCGTGAACATGAGCGCCTCGTTCGACTTCCCCTTCCGCTACACCGTGCGCGACGTGATTCGCGGAAACAACGATGCCGGCACTAAGAAGACGTGGAAAGACCTCACCATTGGCGGACTGATGTCAACAACCAACTTCAAGCGCTATGCCGTGACCTTCGTCGAGAACCACGACACCCAGTATCGCGACGCTGACAACCAGAACGACCCCTTGCGCTCTGACACCCTCGCCGCCAACGCCTACCTGCTCACCATGCCCGGCACTCCTTGCGTGTTCCTGCCTCACTGGAAAGCCTACAAGCAGGAAATCAAGAACATGATCGACATTCGCAAGACCGTGGGTGTGACCAACACCAGCACCGCCCAGAAATACACCATCTCAAGAGACTATGAAATGTCGGGATTCAAATCGAGTGGTGCCAACGGCAAGTCAATGTATTGCATCGTGGGTAAGCAAAAATACATGAGAGACAATGTGATTTCTCAGTATTACGCCACAATCCTCAACGAAGCGGTAGAGGTGACTAAGGGCTACGGCTACCGCCTGTTTATGTCGAAGAACTGCGAAACGGCATGGACCGACAAGGCTTCGGGCAAGTATAGCGAGGCTTTCAATGCCACCCTTACAGCTGTCACCGCCACAAGCGGAGCACAACTCGTATATACCCTCGACGGCACCACTCCCACCGCCAGCAGCACCAAGGTGGCAAGCGGCGGCACTGTTCACATCACTCAGCCCTGCACCCTCACCGTGGGCTTGCTCAAGGGCAACGCCGTGAGCGGGATAATCACCCGCAACTACGACTTTGCCGGTCAGGGCACCCCTCACACCATCAACGTCTATGTCAATGTTGATGAAGTGAACTGGAACCCATTGCGCTACTACACTTGGGACCAGGACGACCAGCAGCACAACGGCAACTGGCCCGGCGAGGTTGTTAACGATAGGGTGTCTGTTGGCGGCAAGATTTGGTACGTGAAGCAATATGAGCTTGCCAACGACGACTGCTACATGAACTTCGTGTTCAACACCGGGACCAGCGGTGCGCCACAGACGGTTGACGTGCGCTACGCCACCACCGACAAGTTCTACATCATCTCGTCACAGAAAGATGCCGACGAGACCGAGAAGAACAAGGTCAACGATGTTACCGAGGAATATATCGGCTTGCCCGTAAATCCCGCTGCAATCCCCGGTGACGTGAACGGCGATGGCAACGTTACCGCTGCCGACATCACCGCCCTCTATGACCTGATGCTCAACAACGACAATTCACACATCGTCAACGGCGACCAGAACGGCGACGGCGAAATCACAAGTGCCGACGTTACAGCAGTTTATGACGTATTATTAGGAGTTCAATAAAATGCTTAAGAAATTATTATTAGGGGGGACTATAGCACTTATATGTCCCCTTTTTTCAAACGCCAACGTCTATGACGTGAATGGCGACGGCAATGTCACCGCCAGCGATGTGACTGCCCTCTACGACTACCTGCTCAATAACAACACCTCACATCTTGCCACCAGCGACGTGAATGGCGACGGCTTCATCACGAGTGCCGACATCACTGCCATCTACGAAGTGTTGCTCAACGGCATGCCGCAGCCCGAGCGACTGGTGGGCGGCGACATCTCTATGCTCACAAAATATGAGGAGGGAGGTGCCATCTACAATGATAAGGACGGCTCCCGCATCAACAACATTATGGCCTACTTCGGCGAACAGGGCTGGAATGCCATGCGTGTGCGCCTCTTCGTGAACCCCGAGAATGCCAGCGATACCGATAAAAAAGATGGCGTGGTGCAAGACCTCGCCTACGTCAAGGCGCTGGGCAAGCGCATCAAGGATGCCGGCTATGTGCTGGTGCTCGACCTGCACTACAGCGACACCTGGGCCGACCCTTCACACCAGAGGGTGCCCGCAGCATGGCCCAACAACGATGTGGAGGCTCTCAAGGACAGCGTTTACAACTACACCAAACGCGTTTTGCAAGAGATGATAGCCGCTGGCGCAAAGCCCGATTTCATCCAGACTGGCAATGAGATTACCGGCGGCATGCTGTGGCCCACGGGACAGAACTGGGACAATCTTGCAGCCTATCTCACCCGCGCTTCGCAAGCAGTGCGTGAGGTTAGCCCATCCACAAAGATTATTCTTCACACCGAGTTGCATCGAACTAATAGCGGCGCTGGCAATATCGTGGCCGACTATTTCTATCAGCAAGCCCAAAATTATGGTTTAGACTACGACATAGTGGGATTGAGCTACTACAGTGCCTATCATGGAGATTTCACTATGCTTAACGAAGACCTTAACTTAGTGGAAGCTGTGAGTGGCGACCGACCCATCATGATAATGGAGTGTGGATATGGCTACGCCTGGGCATTGCCCGACACCAAATACAACCTTGCCAACCTCTACCCTTACAGCAACGAGGGGCAGCGCAACTTCACCATCGACATGATTGCAGCCCTCAAGCAGCACAGCCGCGTGAAGGGCTTGTTCTGGTGGTGGCCCGAGGCCAACGAGAACGGCATCCCCTGGCAGAACCAAACCACCACATCGTGGTGGAACGGCAGCCTCTTCGATAACCGCGACGGCAAGGCACAAGATGCGCTCTATGAGATGAAACAGTTCATAGAATAGGAGTGACTATCCATCTTCCTGGCAGTAAAAAATTAAGGCTTTTCTCGATTGTGAGAAAAGCCTTAATTCAATATTAAGGTGGGTTCTATAAATTAATAAAATGTTGAGATGGGTTCTTGGCTGT
>CALAVD010000060.1 GCA_937892085.1 uncultured Prevotellaceae bacterium | reverse complement strand
ACTCATGTCCTTGCGGGTGACGCTCTCCACGGCACTCTTGTATTTGCCTACGCGGGCGGCCTGGTAGCGCACGCCCACCTTCTCGTACAGCCCTGTAAGGTATGGGTTCTTGCCGCCCAAGCCCTTGAAGTCTATCATGCCCGTCTCGTTGAGGAAGATGCTGTCGGCAGTCGATGCCAAGTAGTAGTCGCTCTGCATGATGCCCTCGTCACCAAAGGCATAGACGAATTTGATCTTCCCGTTTTTCTTGAAGTCGATAATGGCATTTCTCAACTCATAAAGCGACGCCATGCCCGACGCCATGCCACGGCAGTCGAGATACACGCCTTTTATCCGGTCGTCGTTCTTTGCAAGCTCCAAACTCTTGAGAAGGGTCTTCAGGTCTTGGCCTGCCTCATCCTCCGAAATCATCGACATAAACTGGTTCATCTCAGAGGGGCGCTCGCTCAACTCACCCTCGAGACGGATGTAGAGGATCGACTTGTCCTCAACTTTTGTACCCATCGAGGCACCCATCGAAGCAAAAATCGCAAAACTCATAAGAACCGCGGTCAATGTAAAGAATATCAACGCCAAGAAGCTGCCAACAAATGACCCGCAAACTACCAAGAAGAATTTTTTCAACATAACTATAATCGTTTTATTACAAGTCGTTTAGTTCTAATTTAGCAAACTCACGACTATTATTAATTTCTACATAAATCACCCGCACAGCATGCCACACTTGCTATGCAATCTACAAAGATAGACATAAATTTCCCAATAGCAGCGATAAAAACCGAAAAATATTTCTTTTTTTTCAAAAAAAGCAATAAAATGCTCAAGCAAAACAGTCTCTACGGAGTCATGGAGCAGTTTATCAAACAACCAAAACAACATATACAGTTTATCAAACAACCAAAACAACATACACACAACAATCACAACTTTTTTGTTGTTTTAAGTTGTTAAGCAGTTGTGCGAGTTGTTTGATATACCAGAGTAGTTGTTTGATATACCAGCGTCGGTAGTTTAGCAAACAACCAAAACAACATATACACAACAATCACAACTTTTTTGTTGTTTTAAGTTGTTAAGCTGTTGTGCGAGTTGTTTGATGTCCCAGCGTCGTGGTTTATCAAACAACTAAAAAAGTTTATCAAACAACTAAAACAACGTAAAAAACAACAATCACAACTTATTTGTTGTTAAAGTGGTTAAATTGTTGTGCAGGTTGTTTGAAAAAAACACAGGCAGCGGCAAATTGCTGGCGCGATTCAAAAAACTGACAACTATTTACTGAAAACTGAAAACTATTTCGTAACTTTGTAGCACGATTCAATGAGTTTGGGGGTGCTGCACCGTTTAGGCTTTTGTGACTCAGCTGCTTTCGTGAGTGGCGGTCGGCAATAGCCGGTGTGGCTGAGAACATACCCATGGAATCTGAACCGGATAATGCCGGCGTAGAGAACAAAACTTATTAACAAAACACGACATGAAGAAAACTATGCTTCTTGCTGCCGCCGTGATGTGTGGCAGCTACGTCGCCACCGCGCAGTCGCCGGTGGCAAGCGACTCTGTGCATCTCCAGGAAGTGGAGGTGCTCGCAACACGTGCGTCGAGCAACACCCCTGTTGCTTTCACCAACGTGAGTAAAAAACAAATCGAAAGCGTGAACCACGGTGTGGATTTGCCGCAACTGGTTCAGTTCACCCCTGGCGTGCTCACCACGAGCGACGCAGGTGCTGGAGTAGGTTACACATCAATGCGCGTGCGTGGCACCGATGCCACACGCATCAATGTGACGATGAACGACATTCCCATCAACGACTCAGAGAGCCATAGTGTGTTCTGGGTAAACACCCCCGACCTTGCCTCGTCGTTGCGTGACATCCAGATCCAGCGTGGCGCTGGCACTTCAACTAACGGCTCGGGGGCCTTCGGTGCTAGTGTGAATATGCGTTCGCAGGCTCCGTCGCTCATCCCATACGCTGAGGTGTCGGGATCGTATGGCTCCTACAATACCAACAAGGAGACCATCAAGCTGGGCACTGGACGCCTCGGCGACCATTGGCTGATAGACGCTCGCTTGTCGCACATCTCCAGCGACGGCTACCGCGACCGCGCCACCTCGGCAATGTTCTCCTATTTTGCCCAAGTGGGCTATTATGGCGACCGCACCTCGCTCAAGTTTATCTCTTTTGGAGGTAAAGAAGACACCTATCATGCTTGGGACGGCATCAGCCGCAGCAAGCTCGAGAGCAACCGCAAGTACAACCCCAATGGCGAGATCAAGCACGGTGATGATGTGACTGGCTTCTACGATGACCAGAAGGACATCTACAAGCAGTTCCACTATCAGTTGCTCTTCGACCACAGCTTCAACAATAGCTGGAAACTCAATGCCGCGCTGCATTACACCGACGGCTATGGCTACTATCAGGAATATAAGAACGCTCGAACCCTCACTGAGTATGGCTTGGAACCATTCTACGTTGATGGTGAGAAGATTAAGAAGTCGAGCCTTGTGCGCAAGAAGATTCTCGACAGTGGCTTTGGCGGCGGCGTGTTCTCGGTGCATTACACTGGCGAGCGCCTATCCAGCGTGCTCGGTGGCGGTTTCAACAAGTACAGCAACAACCATCACGGCCAGGTGCTGTGGGTGGAGAATTACATTGGTGTGCTCGACCCCAGCCATGAGTATTATCGAAACAAGGGCAAGAAGACCGAGTTCAATATTTACTGGAAGAACAACTACACCATCTGGCATGGTCTCAGTGCTTACCTCGACTTGCAGTACCGTCACATCAACTACACCATCAAGGGCCTGAACGACAAGTGGGATTGGACCGCAAGCCCCGAACACATGCAGATTCTCGATGTTGACGAGAAGTTCAACTTTTTCAATCCCAAAGTGGGTCTCAACTGGCAAGTTGATCGCAAGAACAGAGTATATGCTTCGTTTGCTGTGGCACAAAAGGAGCCTACCCGCAACAATTATAACGATGGACCTCTCACTGTTCATCCCCGCGCCGAGAAACTCCTTGACTGGGAGGCTGGATATGAATTCAGGAGCAGTTGTTTCTCGGCTGGCGTCAACCTCTATTACATGAAGTACAAGGACCAGTTAGTGCTCAACGGCAAGCTCAACGAGATTGGCGAGTTGCTGGCAGAGAATGTGCCCGACAGCTACCGCTGCGGCATCGAGCTGATGGCTGGCGCGCAGTTCACCACCTGGATGCGCTGGGATGTGAACGCCACCTTCAGCCGCAACATCATCAAGGACTATGTGGGCTATGTGAGCGACTACGACGACAACTGGGACGACATGTGGACCCAGACCGCTATCGAGAAGGGCAACACCACCATCGCTTTCTCGCCAAGCGCCATCGTGAACAGCGTGCTGCAATTTAACTATAAGGGCTTTGAAGCGCAACTGCAGTCGCAATATGTGAGCCGCCAGTATCTCGACAACTTCGAGAACAAGGACGACTCGCTCGACCCTTATTTCATCAGCAACTTGGGGCTTGCTTATTCGTTTAAGTTGCCTCATGTGAAGAAAATCACTGCCGGAGTAACTATCTACAACTTGTTCAACAAGAAATATGAAAATAACGGTTACTCACAGACTGCCGCAGTCTATAAAGATGGCGACAAGAGCAACCCGCCCACCATCAGTAGCGACCCACGTTTCTACCCAATGGCAGGCACCAACGTCCTCGCTCATCTCACATTCTCTTTCTAAGTCATTTCAGTCATCTATATGGATTGGAACGTATTCATGGACGTTGCTGGCGCAGTACTAGGCATCACCTATGTGATACTCGAGTATCGCGCCAGCATCTGGCTTTGGGCAGTGAGCATCATCATGCCCATTGTGCACGGACTTCTATATTATAACAAAGGATTATATGCCGACTTCGGCATGGAGTTCTACTACGTTGCGGCAGCAATTTATGGGTATGCTTGCTGGCGATGGGGGAATAAAGACAAGGAAAGCAAGCACGTTCCCATTACCCACTACAAGCGCAGCCACATCTTGCCCTCAATCATCGTGGGGGTAGCATTGTGGGCAGCTCTTTATTGGTTTCTCACGACGTGCACCGATAGCCGCGTGCCAATACTCGACAGCTTCACTACTGCCCTTAGTGCCGTGGCTCTTTGGGCTCTTGCCAAGAAATATGTTGAGCAATGGCTGCTATGGCTTGTGGTTGATGCCGTGTGTTTCGGTTTATACATCTACAAGGGCATTCCCTTCACAGCCTGCCTCTACGGCTTCTACACCGTGATGGCAGTAGCCGGCTACCTCAAGTGGGAAAAGATGGTAGTCAACGAATCGGTTTCCCGATAGGTTGACTCTTTTTTTGCTGAATATTTGGAAAAAATTGCAAAAATCGACCAATAGTGATATTTTTTTGCGGTTGTATAACATAAAACTATTGAACCTTAATTCCGCAGCAATATAATTTAACAAACTTTATAACATCCTGAGCAACAAAATGTTGCCCAGGATTTT
>CALAVD010000059.1 GCA_937892085.1 uncultured Prevotellaceae bacterium | reverse complement strand
CGTCGGGCTCATCGACCATGACAATCTGGAAACGTCGCTCCAGTGCCTTGTCTTTTTCGAAGTATTTCTGATACTCGTCGAGAGTGGTGGCACCTATGCTGCGCAAGTCGCCACGCGCCAGTGCGGGCTTGAGGATGTTGGCGGCATCCATAGCTCCGCTGCTCTTGCCGGCTCCCACGAGGGTGTGAATCTCGTCGATGAAGAGAATGATGTCGCCTTGAGCTTGTGTAATCTCATTGATGACAGCTTTCAGTCGCTCTTCAAATTCACCTTGATACTTCGCTCCGGCAATCAAGGCTCCCATGTCGAGCGAGAACACTTGCTTTTGCTTCAGGTTCTCGGGCACATCGCCACGCACAATGCGTTGAGCAAGTCCCTCGACAATGGCCGTCTTGCCGGTTCCCGGCTCTCCAATGAGGATGGGGTTGTTCTTGGTGCGTCGGCTCAAGATTTGGAGCACACGGCGTATCTCGTCGTCACGACCTATGACGGGGTCGAGTTTGCCTTGTCGGGCTCGTTCGTTGAGGTTCACGGCATACTTGCCGAGAGCGTTGTACTGCTCTTCACTCTCTTGGCTGGTGGCTTTCTTGCCCTTGCGCAGCTCATCGATGGTGGCTTGCAGCTCCTTGCGGGTAATGCCGGCATCTTTTAGGATGGTGGAGGCAGGCGACTGCACCTCGTGAAGTGCCATGAAGATGCTCTCGATGGTCACATACTGGTCGCCCTGCTTCTGGGCAATGTCATTAGCTTTGTCGAGCACACGGCCGCTGTCGTTGCTCAGGTAAGGCTCTCCGCCGTTAACTTTTGGCAGGCGGGCGAGTTCGTTCTCCAACGGTCGCTCAATCATCGACGGTGCAATGTCGAGTTTCTGCAAAATAAATTTCACCACGCTTTCTCCCTCGGTCATTACTGCTTTAAGCAGATGCACGGGTTCGAGTGCCTGGTTGCCGTTGCCGCGGGCGAGCGTGATGGCCCGCTGCAGTGTCTCTTGTGATTTAATGGTAAAATTGTTGAAATTCATAATCGTTTTCTCCTTTCTAATTGACAATAAGCAAAGATGATACCAATGGGTCTGAATTGAGATAAATGACAGAATGTCAAAGTTTTACTGTGTGGAGTGTGCCAAATTGTCAGTGCCGCTGCAATCAGCTGATTGCAGCGGCACTGTATAACATGCTATTAACTACATTAGCTATTTGTTGATTATGTCTCTCATTTCCTTGAAGCCAATCTCGGTCTTCCAGATGTTGTCTTCTTTATAAAGGTGGAACTTCTTTTCTTTAGTGGTTCCGTCGCTGTAGGTGAAGTCGCAAACCACCTCGGTGAAGCCATCCTTAACTTTTGCTTTCTTGGCGGTGACTTTGAAATCTTTAGCTTTGAGCTGCTTGAAAAACTCATTCTTCTGATAGTCGCTGAACTTCTCGCTCTCTTTGAACTTCACCGCCTCTTTCAGTAATTTCATTTCACCATTCGGGAGCTCCTGGAACAAGGCCTCTACTGCTTGCTTGGCATTACGGTGATACTTGTCGGTGTCGAGAACTGCGCTGTCGCACGAGTTGAGTGCCATGACGATAAAAAACGCAAATATAAATAATGCTGATAAATGTCTCATAATAAAATTAATTAATGTGTGAATGATTCTCTGTGCAAAGATAATATATAGTTGTCAATTCTCAGCTATCAGATTTCAGTTTTTCTTTTTAAAAATACTGAAAAACGCTATTAAAATTGATGTTTTTTCAATTTTTTTCAAAAAAGTGGCAAAAAATATTGGTTTATAAAATAAACATTCATTGTTATGTAAGGAAATTATGGAAGAGAAGAAATTAAACAGTCAAGAGAGTTTGGAGTTGATCACTAACATGATTAACAAGACCAAGCGTAAGATGCATGTTGGGCAAGGCAATCTGCTTTTGTGGTGGGGCTATGTAAGCGCTGTAGTTGGCCTGCTTGTGGGTGTGTCATTGTTGTTAACAGGAGGCAATCCAGCCTGCAACTGGTTGTGGTTCTTGATTTGGATAGTGGGCGGCATC